>NZ_CP119128.1:300000-449985 GCF_030128825.1 Sphingobium sp. WTD-1
CTTTCTTGAAGAAATCGCGAATCTTGTCGAAAATGCTCGTTGCCGCGCCCTTGTTCTTGGTGCCCTCCTCGATCTCGTCGACCGTTTTCAGCAGCTCCTTCATTTGGTCCTTGGTCGCATAGCCCAACGCCTGACCGAGCCGGAGCTGTTCACGCGCAGTGTTCAGAAGTTGCTTGATTCTCGCCTCATCCCCGGCGCCGCGCTGGGCATTCGCAGCCAGGTTGCGCGCCTCTTCGATCGCCGCGCTTGCCCGGATGAGCGGGAGCGGGTGGATCACGTCGCGGATCACGATCGTGCCGAGCGCAGCTTCGAGCGCCGCCTTTGCTGCGTCCAGCTTGCCTTGGGCGATGAGAGCCGCGGCGGCCTTGATCGCGTCCGGGTAGGTCGCGAGCGGGAGATTACTGGTCCGAACAACGGTTTCGCTCGCCAGCCCGTCGATGAGATGGCGCGCCTCCTGCAACCGTCCATCTTCGAGCGCCTCCTCGGCCGACTTCCGCAGTGCCTTCACGGCATCCACAGAACCCAGGACGTCGTAGCTGATCACACTGACATCGACCGGAGCGAGAGCAAGGCTGGGGTTGCGCGCGAGCACGATTTCGAGCTTGCCGGTGGCGCGCTCGAGCGCGGCGGTCGCGGCCTTGCCGTCCTTGTTGTCGAGCGCGGCAAGCGCATTCTGCGTCTCCTGCAGCGCCGAAACGGCGTCCTGGAGCAGTTCTGCGCGGTCGACGGGCGGGGCCGGCGTCGCCGCCACCGGGGCGCTGGCCGCCCCGGTGGCGGCATTCGTGGCGGCCTCGTTGTTGGCGTCCTGCTTGGAACAGCCCGCCGTCAGAATGAGGGCCGAGGCCGCGGTCGCGGCTAAAAAACTGCGTTTCATGATCTTCCCCTTGGTTGTTGAAGGTACGAGTTCATTGGTCGGGAGCGGGCAGCGCAAGCGGCCGCCTCAGCTTTACGAGGTGATTCGTCCCGTCGCCATCGATCACGGCGATCGCCGCAACGCCGTCGCCGCTTTCTTCGACGTAGATCGATTGCGGGTGGCGGATCATGTGATCCAGTCCCTCGAGCGTCACACCCACCAAGTCGTCCTTGTGGTCATAGAAGATGCCGGCAATCGGCAGGTATTGCGCCTCGATCTGATCGCCGAGTTCGAGCGAGGCGACCTCAATCTCAGCTCGCAACCCAACCATGCCCCGGGAAACCCGATCGAGATACTTTCCCCACTCTGGCTTAGGAACCAGATTCATCAGTCGACTCCTTTGAAAAGGCATCGCGGCCCAAGGTTCATAGTCCACAAAAACATCGACCGTCCACATTGCGTCGCCGGTCCGCGGAGCACGATTCTGCCAAAGGCCTCTGCTCTTCGAAGGCAGGCGAGTGTTCGAACGCCTTGGTAAAGGCTGGTGCACGGACTCCCCCGGCGCGGCCCACCCGCCCGAACGCCCAATCTTGAAGCGCCCCGCCGCCTTCCGACTTGGCTGCCACGGGCGGCGGTACTGCGATCTTTGCCGATGTCCTGATCAATGTGGGCATCAATATTCTCCGGTCGGCCGTGGAATTGCAGGCCCGCGCCCCTGCCGCCCTGACATAGCTCAGCCTTCTGCCGGTCAAACTGTGGCACGACTCGGCCATTGAGATTGCCCATCACCGTGACATATGTTACGCGTCGTGACATGTGGAACGGCTCGGCTGCTTATTTGAGAAGGAGACGCCCGCGATGAATCGCGGGCGAAAGGTCGTTCCTCCGCCTCTAGGAAATGGCTTCAACTCCAAGCTCATCATGTTGAAGGACCGCCAGGAACTCCCTGCGCGGCCCGAGTCGGATGGCCTCTACTGGATCCTCTCCGGCGCCATCCAAACCAGCATCATCTCCGAGGATGGTCGCCGGTGGATCGGTGGCTTCTACCTGCCGGGGGAATTCATTCTGCTCGAACGCGACGAGGTGCGCAGCCAGTTCGCCCAGGCCCTGTGCCCGACCTCGCTCATCATGACGGATCGCAGCGTGCTTGAGGGCCTGTCGCAGTTCGATCACTTCACATGCGCCACGATCACGACCTGGTTTCTGCGGACCTATCGGATCGCGCTACGCACCGGCTTCCTGCTCGGGCGGTCGAATGCCACCGAGCGGCTGGCGTTCTTTCTTCTCGATCTCATGCAGAGGCTGGAGGGGCGTCACCACTTCCATCTGCTCATGTCGAGAGCCGACATCGGCGACCATCTCGGGTTAACCAGTGAGACCGTGACCCGTACATTCACTCTGCTGCAACGGCATAACTATGTGCAGGTGAATGGGCGCAACCTGGAAATCCTTGATCCTATCGGGCTTGCGCGTCTCGCGGCGGCGGTGGTCACGATCTGACGGCGCCGGGCCCACGCAGCGGCCGTGTGACATGTGGGCCCACCTCTGCTATAGCGCACTGGCTATGCGGACGGGTCGGACTACGAATGAACTTCATACCGTGTGAAGACTGCGCGCTTCGCCGGTTGGCGCTGTTCAAGAAGTTTACAGCGCCCGAGCTCAGCTTTGTGCGCGCCCTCAAGAGTAATCAGATAGATGTTCCTGCGCGCCGCGTGATCATCGAGCCTGGGCGGTTCGCCGGAAAGCTGTACACGCTGTATGCGGGATGGGCATATCGCTACAAGCTTACACCAACCGGGCAACGACAGATCATCGACATTCTGCTGCCGGGTAGCCTGATCGGTCTTCAACAGTTGATGCTGGGTGATTCGGAGAGCGGTGTCGAAAGCCTAACCCCCGTGACGCTGTGCGTGTTGACAGGGCGCAATATCGACGAGCTGTTTCAGCGGCAGAGCCAGCTCTCCGAGGCGATGGTCTTCGCGCTCATGGAGGACCAGCGCCGCGCCGATCGCCGCATTGCGCTTGTCGCGAAGCAGAATGGCGCTGAACGCCTAGCCTACTTCCTCCTTGAGCTTGTAGATCGCCTCGTTGCGTTGGACCTCGGGCACGATGCGATGTCGTATTTCCCATTGCAGCGTCGCCATCTGGCTGACCTCCTCGGCTTATCTGAGACCCATGTCAGCCGCTCGATGCAGCAACTTCGCCGCGGCGATCTGGCAGCGATCGCAGCGAACTCGCTCGTGATCCGCAACCGGCAGCTCATGATCAACCTTTCGGGCTATACCCTGTCAACTCGGGAGCACCCTCGCCTTCTGCTCTGATCATGTGTGATATGCCGTTGCCGGGAGTGGGACAACTTCACCAGAACGGGCGCAATCACTGAGATGGCCCCGCCCGTGGGCACGCGGCCCACGGGCGGTAACTATCATGCCTGACCCGAATTGACGGCGATGCGGCGGACGCTCTCGGCGGCAGACGCCGATTTCGGCACCGTGACGGTGAGAACACCCTTCTTGAACGTGGCACTCGCCTTGTCCTGCTCGATACCATTGGGAAGGCCGATGCGGCGCTCGAATCGCCCGTAGCTCCGCTCGGAATAACCCCGGTCCTTGTCCTCGACCTCCGACTTCTTCTCGCCACGGAGCGTGAGGACGCCTTCCTCGACGGTCACTTCCACGTCCTTTTCGTCGAGTCCGGGGAGTTCGGCCGTGACTCGGATTTCCTTGTCGGTTTCGGCAAGTTCGACGCTCGGGGCGAGGAGCCCTCGCTCGACGCCGGCGAGCGCCGGCACACCGAAGCCGCGGAAGAAATCCTCGAACAGGCGGTTCACTTCCCGGTGCAGCGAGAGCACCGGGTCGCTCGCAGCGCCCGCAGCGCTGACCTGAGCAGGAACCTTGTTCTCCTGACGGCTCCAGGGGATCAGATCACGAATGGACATGGCATCTAACTCCTTCTTCGAACAGCGTCATCGCGGAGCGCCGACATGCCTGGCACGCTGACTAGAAGCTGGGTGGCCGGTCGCCTGAGGCCGAACGCGCCGGTGCGTGATTGCGCTGTTTCGCCAGCTAAGGCACAAAGCTCTCCACGCTACTTTGGTACTTCCAGTCATTCCCGCCGAGGCGGCCGGTGGCGAGCTTCATCGGTAAGCGCTCCGGGCAGGCTAACACTGATTTAGCTCAGCCCCAGATTGGCGCCGGTCGCGATATGCTCCGGCATTGTATGGCGACCGAAGCTTGGCATCCGGCGACCGAAGGAGTGGTCATGGACATCACGACTGTGTTGAGCAGCCCGGCCGATCGGGTCGTTCGCCAACCCGACATGCTGATGCGTGGAATGGCGCACGACCTCGACAATATGCTGGCGGTGATCGCCTCCGGTCTGGTCTCGATCGAGCGTGGGCCGAATCCGCAGCAACTGGCGCGCATCGTGAGCGGCATGAAGCACGCCATCCGGAATGCCGCCGCCCTGGCCGACGATATAGCGGATCTCAGCGCCCGTAGCGGCGTGACGACCAACCGGGTTTCGGTTGAAGCGGTGATCCAAGACATGGAACCACGGGTCCGCGAAATCCTTGGAGAGAGCGTGGACTTTCGGACAGAGATCGCACGTGACCTCTGGCCGGTCCGCGTCCTCCCCAATTATCTCCAGTTTGCGCTCTTCAATCTCCTGGCGAACGCCGCCGACGCGATGCCAAAGGGTGGCGTGCTGGTCCTGCGAGCCTTCAACACGTTCCGAAGCACGGCGAGCCCTATAGGCGCAGCGGGCGACTTCGTTCGGCTTGAAATGATCGATTCCGGTGAAGGAATCGCACCCGACGTTCTGACCCGTGTTTTCGAGCCGTTCTTCACGACGAGGCAGTCGCTCAAGAGAACCGGACTCGGGTTGGGCCAGGTCCGAAGGTTCGCGACCCAATTTGGCGGTGATATCGCGGTCGAGAGCGACCCTGGCGCTGGAACCCGAGTCATCCTGCATCTACCGCGAGCAGCGCGGGGCAGTTTCTGACCCGATACTACCGCGGAAGTATCGGGCGCCCTTCCAGACTCAGCCGCGCTGTGGCCGCGTGTCACGCCGCCCCTGACAAGCGGCTTATCCACGCATCACCATCCCGGTCCGCGTTCTATTGCCCTCACGGCCATCCCGACCTGGCTTCAACCGCGGCGGCGCGCATGGCGTCAGAGTTTGCCGCGCGAGTCGAGGTAGGAGCGTCGCAAGTATCCGAGCTTGCGCTTGCCCGTTTTTCCTTGAAAAACAGCCATTGCCTGAATTCATTGCCCTCTTCTCGCAACTTCGGTTCGGCTCCCTACTGACTCAGGTCAGAATGGGGCATATCGTAGAGTGGGACATTTTCACCGGCCCGAACATGCATTCGTGGGGAAATGAACCTGCTAACTGGCCACGCAAGAACGGTCGCGAAGAGAGGCAATCGTGCAAGGACCTACAAGCTCATGGGACTGGAGCAGCAACATGCGCGGCTTCTCCGATCGTCACCTTGAATGGCAAGCCGATGGGCCAAACAATTTTGCGATGAACCACTCGAGTTGCCGCTCGCTCGACTCAGCGGCCTTGGAAATCTGCGCACGCCGTACCGGTAAGGCGCGCTACCGCCCGAGCAGCACTTTCGCATCCGCGCGGCCGCTCCCGAAAGTCTTCGTCGCATGCGGCGTCAGTCGGCCAATCGCCTTCGGATGACCCCCGCGATCGCTCTTGAGTGGCTGTTTTCCGTGGCGCCATGGGCCATACGGCTTGGTGCACTGATCGTCGTGCCCTTCCGACGATCACCAGTCGCGACTCAGAGCTGGCTGCTTCTCTTTTTTGTGGCTCCGTGGATCGGGCTCGTGTTCTATCTTGCAATCGGCCGTCCATATCACCCCCAGTGGCGCCGCCTGCGGGTAGCGCAGCTATGGCCGATCATGCACCGGTCCGTCTCCAGCATCGCTCGGGTCGCTCGACCTGCCGCCCTCGCCCAAGACGTAGCATCGACTGCGTCGCTCGTCAGTTCGATTGGCCAGATGCCCCCGTTACATGGCAATGCGGTCGAATTCCTCACCGACTACGACGAGACGATCGATCGTCTCGTCGATGACATCGCGCGCGCCGAGCGTCACGTTCACCTTCTGTTTTACATCTTTGCCGCTGATCGAACCGGCAGGCGGGTGATGGCCGCTCTGTGTGATGCGGCGCGTCGGGGCGTGGTGTGCAGGCTGCTGGTAGACGCGATCGGCTCACGCAGGTGGGCGGCTCGCATCAGACGCGAGCTCCAACCGGCGGGTGTGGAAGTGCAAGAAATTCTGCCCATTCGAATCCTTGGTCGCTCCTCGCGTTTCGACCTGCGCAACCATCGCAAGATCGCTGTGATCGACGGGCGCGTAGGCTATATCGGGTCTCAAAATGTGATCGACGCCGATCATGGGTTCGGCTGGCCGAACCGCGAGGTCATGGTCCGGGCGCGTGGGCCGGTAGTCGGCGAACTGCAGGCCGTATTCGTCGCCGATTGGTTCCTCGAGACGCAACAGGAGCTTGTTGACCACCACCTTTACCCGCCCGCAGAAGATGCGGGAACGAGCCTTGGGCAGGTTCTTCCGAGTGGTCCCGACATCAAGCAGGGAGGTGTCGATGAGCTATTTGTTGCCCTCATACACTCAGCGCGGAATCGCGTCGTGATCGCGACGCCGTATTTCATTCCTACTGACCCCTTATTGAAAGCATTGCAGATCGCCGTACGGAGAGGCGTGGAGGTGAGTTTATTGTTGTCTGCCTACTCAGATCACCCCCTGGTTCATCTCGCCCAGCAGTCTTATTATTCTGAACTCATCGACGCCGGTGTCACGATCCATCTTTTCAAGTCGGGATTCCTTCACGCCAAGCACATGAGCATCGACGAGACAGTGGCTGTCGTCGGATCGTGTAATGTGGACATTCGGTCATTCGCGCTCAATTCCGAGATCAGCATTGTGCTCTATGATCGGGCGGCAGCGCTTGCGCTTGGCCGAATCGAACGCGATCGATTACAACAAAGCGATAAAATCAATACATGTATGTGGGAGTGCCGTGGCCTGGCACGTAAGTGCGCTGAAAATATTGCCCGCCTCTTCAGCCCTTTATTATAATTTCCTTGCAACTTGTCGGCCACAAATAATCCAAACATCGCAAGATTCATCGTCGCCATACGGCGAAGGCCGCGGGGAAGTTATCTCTTGGCGATTTCCTGGTCGGCGATCAGCGTCTCGAGGTTCTCGATGCCGCAGTTGGTGAACGCCATGATGCCGCCTTCGTGCTCGGGGCTGTAGACTCAGATCAGCCCATCTTCCACATCCATGCCGAGAGCGAGAACAGTAATCTCATCTTCGGTCTTATCGAGTTCCTGGGCGACCAATCCGATGGTTCGCACAGAATGGACCTTGTTGACGTCGGCCATCAGGCAGCGAGCCTGCGTCAAGCTTGGCGTCGCGACTCGATCACGGGCTCGAAGAAAACGGGTTATTGCATGTAAGACTTGGGGGTAAGCTCTCAGGCGACGTTCGATCATCTCGTTCGCGCAGAAGCCAGTAGGTCAAGCCAAGCGCCACCGTAGTGGCCGCCAGCGCGGCAATCTTTTCCGCGCCAACCTCCGGGTCCAGTATGACGAATTTGCGCGCAAGTGCGATTAGAGCGATCAGGAGGACGGTCTTGACCTGGATGATATTATCCTGGCGCAGCGCGACACGAACGATTGAATGCTTGAACTCCATCGCGATTAGCAAGTTCATGACCATGCCAAACACGCTCTGGAAGATCCTATGGTCGATCGGATTGAAGCCGCCCATGATGAGGAGCGTAAAGACAGCGCCGATTAGCTGGATCAACGAGACCACGATGATAACTGCGATTACCGCAGACAGGATGAGCGCGACGACCTGCTCGAAGCGTCCATAGAAGTTGAGCAATCGCCATTCATCCAGCAGGATCTGGAAAGACGTTTTGCGATTCACGTTCATGAAAGCGCTATCCTTATACCGCTGTCGGGAAGGGTGGTTGATCTAATGAGCTTCTCACAGCGAGGTCGTCCGCCTTCCCAAGATGCAACATTATCTGTCTCGCTATGCCGATAGCGGCGGCAAAGGATTCGCGATACAGATATACATTCGGGAAAGCGTTCAAGGCGCTAATCTCATTCTCGCGTGAGCACGTAACCACCAGATCGAGCGTCGGCCGGAACCGGTGAACGGTTTTTATTATGCGGCGTGCCGGCGAAATCTGGGCAAAGGTTAGAACGACCAAGCAAGCGTCTTCCAATCCTGCAGCTTGCAGCGTTTCCGGTCGGCTGGCATCGCCATGATGCACCGGGGCGCCAGTCGCTCGCGCCGCTGCCACCTCCTCGTCATCGGACTCCAGAAGCAGGTGACTGATACCTGCCTGCGTTAGTATGCGGCTCAAGTCACGGCCGAGTTCCCCCGCGCCGCATATGATCACGTGGTTCCGCAATGACTTGGCAGTCGTTGCAATGGCTCCCTCCTCTGCCTGCGGCGGCGGCTTGAGGCCACGCGAACGGCTCAGGAGAAGAGCCAGCATGTCATGCATTCGGATCAACAGCGGGGCCAGTGCCATGCTCAACACCAGCGCGAGCAGCATTGGTTGTACCACCGAAGCGGCGATCAGGCCTTGCTGTAAGACGATTCCGAGCAGCAACAGGGCGAATTCGCCACCATGCCCAAGGAGAATGCCGGTGCGCCAGGCATCGAGCGCGGACATGCGTGTGGCGCGCAGGGCTAGGGTGTTGAGGATGATCTTAATCGGAACCAGTGCCAGTAGCCAGGCCATTGTCGCGCCAGGCGTTGTCACTACCTGCGCGAAATCCAGGCGCGAGCCGATGCCGACGAAGAACACGCCCGAAAGCACATCACGAAAGGGGCGAAGATGCTTTTCCATTCGGTGCCGGAAGTCGCTCTCGCCCAGCACGATGCCCGCAAGAAAGGCGCCGAGCGCGGCCGACACGCCGATGGCATGCGCTCCGGCCGCAGACGCCACTACCACGCACAAAGAGCAGAGAACGAAAGATTCTTCGTGGTCGCGGCTGGCCACCCAACGGAGCAGACCATGCAAAAGGCGGCGCGACCCGAGGGCGCACACCACAAACAGCGCGAGAACCGCTAACACTTCGATAAGGACATTCTCGAATTTCGGATCCCCGCCCCGTGCCCATATTGCCATGATCGCCAGAAGGGGCACTGCGGCGAGATCCTGGAAAACGAGCACCGCGATGGCGCTGCGACCGTGGCGAGTTGTCAATTCGCCTTGATCCGCCAGCTGCCGACTGACCAGGGCCGTCGAGGACATTGCCGCCGCGACACCCAATAAGCTGGCATCTCGGGCGGGCAGCCCGAGCCAAGTCAGGCCAAGTGCCAAGGGGGCCGCCACGACGACCATCTGAAGGGCGCCGGCTGTCAGTACGGTTTTACGGATCAGCCAAAAATGACCGAGAGAGAATTCAAGTCCGACGAGAAACAACAACAATGCGACGCCAAGCTCTGAAAGAAAGTCAAGCGCGCCTCCTGGAATTAAGATTCCCGCGGCGGACGGACCAAGTAAAGCGCCAACCGCCAGATAGCCGGTAAGAGTAGGCATTCTCAGAATCGCTGCCACAACAGCCGCAAAAGTGCATGCCGCAAGCAGGCTGAAGGAAGTGATCAGCAGATCTTGCATCGGCCGTGCCAGACCGTTGGAGATAGTGCGCCGTGTACTGGCTTCGGCGGGCCCACGGCGCGGGGCCAACCCGGCAGGCAGTCGGCCAAAGCTCTTGCGCGCGTCGAAGGGTGGCGGCTGGAAAACGAGACTCGCCGGGACAGGGAGTTGGCATCGCCTAGCGCGCACATGGATGAGAGTTCCAGCAGACTGGCCACCTCGCGGAACAGCGTTGGCGTTTTATGTCTTGCCGCGTATGATTTAAAGGAGTGGCTGGACACTGAGAGACTTGGTCGCTTCATTGGCACGAAGCATTTTGCCAAGCCCAATCCGCCTAGATCTTTCTTGGACCGCGAGATGAGTTTTGCAGACGCTGACCGATCGTCACGCTCGAAGTGATTCACGGGAAGATACCCGTCTGGCCATAGCATGCGGCAATCTTGTCGATCGCAACGATCATTGCGGCGGTCCGCAGGTCTGTGCCATGCCGCCCTCTTGCTTCGAGCAATTGGGCTAAGGCGCTGGACATTGCGTCCTCAAGTGCCGAATGCACTAGATCAATCTCGTCTGCCCCCTTAAGTGTGGCGAGGACGGGTGGTTCGATTTTGCGACCACTCGCGCCGGCAATTCTGTGATAGGCCCCCTGATCAAATCTCTGCTCAATGCGCCCGAAGCGTACATGAGCGAGGTTCTTCAGCCACTCAAGGTAGGAGGCCGTAACCCCTCCTGCGTTCAAGTAGATGTCAGGTATGATCATCACACCGCGCTCGGACAGCGCGCGATCGGCGTCTGCGGTCACTGGACCATTGGCCCCTTCCGCAATGATGCGTGCTCGCAAGCGCTGCTGATTGCCAGCGTGGATTGTATTTTCGAGTGCTGCCGGCACAAGTATGTCACAGTCGAGCTCAAGTCCCAGCATCGACGAAGGCAGGTCTTGAGCGCCAGAAAACCCCATGATGGAACCAGTTTGGGTTCGATGTTCCATCACATCCGGTATATGCAGGCCAGCCTCCCTGAATATTGCTCCATCATGCTCGATGACACAGATGATCTTCGCGCCACCATTTTCAAGAAATGTCGCTGCATGCCCGCCGACGTTGCCCAATCCTTGCACGACGATTCTTTTACCTTCGAGGCCTCTGGTCAAACCCAGCCGCGCCATTTCGGCCTCTCGAGCGCAGGCTTCCCTCAGACCATAGAACACGCCAAGCCCGGTCGCCTCGGTCCTGCCACGCAACCCACTCAAGGTTATAGGCTTGCCCGTCACGCACGCCAGCGCATTCAGATCCGAGTGGTTAATTTGCTGATAGGTGTCGGCGATCCAGGCCATTTCCTGCGGCCCCGTCCCGTAGTCGGGTGCCGGAACATCGCTGGCAGGGCCGATCATGTTGCGGCGGAGCAGCTCGAATGCGTACCGGCGCGTGATCCGTTCGAGTTCGGCTGCGGAGAATTCGTTGCGGTCGATCTGGATCGCCCCCTTTGCCCCTCCGAAGGGCACGTCCATCAGCGCGCATTTGTATGTCATGAGCGAGGCTAGGCCAACGACTTCCTCAAGCTCGACATTGGGGCTGAAGCGAATGCCACCCTTGGTCGGCAGCCGGTGGTGACTGTGCTCTGCGCGCCAGGCATTGATGACCCTGACGGTTCCGTCGTCTCTCCTGATCGGAAACGCGAACTGGCAAACCGTGTTGCAAGTCCGTATTTGCGAGAGCAGCAGGGGGTCGTGCAGGGTATGGCCGGCTGCCCGGTCGAAGGCCTGGTCTACTTGCTGATCGAGGCGGATACGAGAATTTTGGGAATCATTCATCTTCCGGAGGCTCCGTATCTCGACGCTGGCATCATGCGACCAGATCAAGACCCGGGGCACCTACGTCGCCCTTCCATCGAATCGCGACGATACAGGATTGCTCGCCGGAAGTCGCTAAT
Source organism: Sphingobium sp. WTD-1 (assembly GCF_030128825.1). Lineage (NCBI taxonomy): Bacteria > Pseudomonadati > Pseudomonadota > Alphaproteobacteria > Sphingomonadales > Sphingobiaceae > Sphingobium > Sphingobium sp. WTD-1. The sequence continues at coordinate 311,438 of NZ_CP119128.1, forward strand.
CGCCAGCTTTCTGGTGAAGCGCCAATAGCGCTGGGTAACCCGACCACCGGACAGAGTCCGGATCATGGTACTCCTACGCTTTCGGGCGAAGAACCTGCTTTGGTCCCGATAGCGTCCAACTAGGAGGATCGCTGGCCGGAAACGACTCAATGATAGCTTCCTCCACCGGGTCCAGTTCATCAGCGGGCTGCTCGTCTCGCATCGAGGCTAATTCGGCCTGTGTCCTGTCATTCTCGGCAGCCTTCACAGGCTGTGTGGGTTTCTCGGAAGCAGACATCATATTGGTCCCTGGTTGGAGTTCAGTTCGTTGCTTTTTATTGGCTTCATTTTCCCGTGGCACGGTCAAGCTCGCCGAAGCTTCAGACCGAGGCCGATGAGAACAAACCCGGCAAACATTGCATAGGCCCCGATCACCCACGCGGCCGAAGGCAAGGTCGTCAGGGGATCAAGGACCAGCAGGATGAAGATCGCGATCCCAAGAAATACCGAGAGGGCGCCTGAGAGGCCCATCAACCACTCTCCCCTGATTTCCTTGCGAAGGCTCGTTGCGGCAACCATCTCAAGGGCGCCCGTCACGATCGCCCAGATCGCCAGCATGACAAGAGTGACGAGAGCGTAGCCGACGGTCATGACCTCGGGCATCAGCACGAACAGGATCGCGGTCGCGATGCCAATGATCCCGCGGATCACATAGGCCCACCAGCGCTCCTCCTTACGCCGGGCGCCGCGCACCGCCGCGACCATGGAAAGGATTCCATCGGCACCGGCATAGGCGGCGAATACCATCGCAAAGGCGAACAGGGCGCTGAGCGGGAACAGAAAGGATACCACGCCAAGCGCGAGCGCGAGGACACCGCGAAAGACGATCCATCCCCAGTTGCGGCGCAGTGTCCCCAACATCTGCTGACCGACCGCGTCGGACACGCCGGAAACGGCATCGACTTTGACTCCAACCATAAGGCCTCCTTTTTTGGCACCCTAAAGGGCGCATGATGTGACGTCGCTATGCTCGTTCACGCTCCCCCATGAGGTTGAGCAGGAGCTGGAACAGGTTTATGAGATCCAGATAAAGGGATAGCGCCCCCATCACCGCGAGCTTCTCAGCTGATTCTGTCCCCGCATAGGCGAAATATTGACTCTTCAAGCGCTGGCTATCCCAGGCGGTAAGGCCGGTGAAGACCAGCACGGCGATGATCGAGACGGCGAACTGCAGTCTGTCGGAGGCAAGGAACAGGTTGATAAGACTCGCGATGACGACCCCGAAAAGCCCTACCATGAGGAAGGTCGACCAGCGCGAAAGGTCGACATTGGTCGTATAGCCCCACAGGCACATCGTCGCGAACAGGGCGGCGGCCGAGAAGAACGCCAGCGCGATGCTGGTGCCGGTGAACACCAGGAAGACGCTGGCCAGCGACAGTCCCATGATGGCCGCGAATGAATAGAAAGCGATCCGCGCAGTGTTGGCGCTCATCTGCTCGACGCGGAAGGAGAAGAACAGGACAAAGGCGAGCGGCGCCAGAATCACGACCCATTTGAGGGGCGTGTTGAAGATCGGTTGATAGAGAGCTGGCGTGCTGGCGACGAGGAAGGCGACGAGCCCGGTAAGGACCAGTCCCAGGGCCATCGTGCGATAGATGCCAAGCATGTAACGGCGAAGACCGGCGTCGTAAGAGACCGCACGCCCCGAGGCGTCGTGCAAATCCGCGCCGGAGCTTTCAATTGGCGTGTTCATCTGCAAATCTCCAACGGATGGTGCAGCGATCGAGGAAGCATGTGCCGGTCCGGTCCTGCGCCTTCCTGACACGGTGCGGCAGCCGGTTGAAACGTACCGGTCTTTTGTAAAGCTCATCTGTAAAGCTCATCAGGCGCTGCACGGCGACCGCGCTCACGATCGGCAACCCGATCGCGCCACCCTGCCTCTGGAGCACTGAACCAAGCGAGATCATGGGCTGTCCGTCCCTGCCGACGTTTTCCTCTTCTCTTGGACGGTCCCGTAGCGAATCGGTCGCAATCGCCTGCTGATCTATATCACCTCGTCGCCGCATTTCCTGAGGCAATGTCTGACCGCGCGCCATGCGATTGTGCGCGCATCGGCATTCACATGGCTGAAGCGCCAGGAAGTGCGGGAAATGTCTTGATGGTCGAAATTCGCCTTCCTAGCTATGCCGAAAACGACCGTTCCCCGCGAACGGGAGGGTCGTCACATCATGATCTGCTTTGGAGGTAATGCATGCATTTCCGTCCCCTGCACGACCGTGTCGCCGTGCGTCGCATCGAAGCCGAGGAAAAGACGGCCGGCGGCATCATCATCCCGGATACTGCCAAGGAGAAGCCCCAGGAGGGCGAGGTCGTCGCCGTCGGGCCGGGCGCCCGCGACGAGACCGGCAAGCTGGTCGAGCTGTCCGTCAAGGCCGGCGACCGCGTCCTCTTCGGCAAATGGTCCGGCAGCGAGGTCAAGATCGACGGCGAGGAACTGCTCATCATGAAGGAGAGCGACATCCTCGGGATCGTCGAAACCGAAGCGTCGTCCAAATAGGGCGGCGCACCCACAGAAATCCACGCGAACATAGGAGGAAACGATACAATGGCTGCAAAGGAAGTCCGTTTCTCGACCGACGCGCGTGACCGCATGCTGCGGGGCGTGGACACGCTTGCAGACGCGGTCAAGGTGACGCTCGGGCCGAAGGGCCGCAACGTCGTGATCGACAAGAGCTTCGGCGCGCCGCGGATCACCAAGGACGGTGTCACGGTCGCCAAGGAGATCGAGCTCAAGGACAAGTTCGAGAACATGGGCGCGCAACTGATCCGAGAGGTCGCGTCCAAGACCAATGATCTCGCCGGCGACGGGACCACGACCGCGACCGTGCTCGCCCAGGCGATCGTCCGCGAGGGCGCCAAGGCGGTCGCCGCCGGCATGAACCCGATGGACCTGAAGCGCGGCATCGATCTCGCCGTCGGAGCCGTCGTCGACGATCTCAAGGCGCATGCGCGCCGGATCAGCGCGAACAGCGAAATCGCCCAGGTCGCCACGATCTCCGCAAACGGAGACACCGAGGTCGGCCAGATCCTTGCCGAGGCAATGGAAAAGGTCGGCAACGAAGGCGTCATCACCGTCGAGGAGGCAAAGAGCCTCGCGACCGAGCTCGAAGTCGTGGAGGGCATGCAGTTCGACCGCGGCTATCTCTCGCCCTATTTCATCACCAATCCCGAGAAGCTGCGGGTCGAGCTGGAAGATCCGTACATCCTGATCCACGAGAAGAAGCTCTCGAACCTGCAGGCGCTGGTGCCCCTGCTCGAAAAGGTAATCCAGTCGGGCCGCCCGCTGCTGATCATCGCGGAGGACGTCGAGGGCGACGCCCTGGCCACCCTGGTCGTCAACAAGCTGCGCGGCGGCCTCCAGGTCGCGGCCGTCAAGGCGCCGGGCTTCGGCGATCGGCGCAAGGCGATGCTCGAGGACATCGCCGTCCTCACCGGCGGCAATGTCGTCAGCGAGGACCTCGGCATCAAGCTCGAGAACGTCACCGTCAACATGCTCGGTCGCGCCAAGAAGGTGGTGATCGACAAGGACGACACGACGATCATCGATGGCGCCGGCCAGAAGTCGGACATCGACGGCCGCGCCGCCCAGATCCGCCAGCAGATCGAGACGACCACCTCCGATTATGATCGCGAGAAGCTGCAGGAGCGGCTCGCCAAGCTCGCCGGCGGCGTCGCGGTGATCCGTGTCGGCGGCGCCACCGAGGTCGAGGTGAAGGAGAAGAAGGACCGGGTGGACGATGCGCTTCACGCCACGCGCGCCGCGGTCGAGGAGGGCATCCTGCCCGGGGGCGGCATCCCGTTGCTGCGCGCGGTCAAGGCGCTGGAAAGCCTCTCCGCGGCCAACGACGACCAGAAAGCCGGCATCGAGATCGTCCGCCGCGCCCTGAAGGCGCCGGCACGCCAGATCGTCGACAATGCCGGCGAGGACGGCGCCTACGTGGTCGGGAAGCTCGGCGAGGGATCGGACTACAACTGGGGCTTCAACGCTGCCACAGGCGAGTATGAAGATCTCGTCCGGGCCGGCGTGATCGACCCGGCCAAGGTCGTGCGCACTGCGCTCCAGGATGCGGCGTCGGTCTCGGGATTGCTGATCACGACCGAGGCGCTCATCGCGGAGCTGCCGAAGGACGAAAAGCCGGCACCGGTTCCCGCTATGGACTATTAAGGATTGGGGGCCGCAAGGCCCCCATCCGAACACCGAGTACCTTTCGTCTAGGCGGAGTCACCGGTCGCGCTTTTCGCCGACCGGATCTCGGCCAGTTTCGCGGCCAGTTCGTCCTGCCGAAAGGGCTTCATGAGGCGCGGAAAGTCGGGAGTGATCTCGCTGCTCTCGGCATAGCCGGAGACGATCAGGACGGGCGTGCGCGCCCGCAGCGCGCGGCCGAGGGCCGCGCCCGACATCCCTGTCGTCAGATGATCGGTGACCACGACGCTCGGGTTCATGCCGCTTTTCACCAGCTCCAGCGCGTCCTCCGCGGATTTCGCCTCGGTCACCTCATAGCCGATCGCCGAGAGCATCTGGCTGACGCTCGCGCGGACGAGATCGTCATCGTCGACAAGGAGGGCGGTTCCCTCCTGGGGGAGCGTTCCCTCGACCTTTGGCGCCGCGCGCTGCGGGGTCTCCGTCGAGACGGGAAGGAGAATCTCCACCCGGGTCCCGGCATCGGGAGCGGTCGTGATCGTGAGGGTTCCGCCGATTTGCCGCGCAAGGCCATGCGCCATCGAAAGGCCAAGACCTGTTCCCTTGCCCGGCCCCTTTGTCGAAAAGAACGGCTCGACGGCTCGCGTGGCTGTCTCCTCATCCATGCCGATCCCGGTATCCGAGACCGCGAGGCTGATATAGCTGCCTGGGCTCAGGCCCTCGTCATTTTCCGCGCTGAAATGCCGCTCGGATGCCGAGATGCGGAGCGTGCCCCCTTCGGGCATCGCGTCCCTCGCATTCACGCAAAGGTTGAGGAGCGCCATTTCGACCTGGTTGTGATCGGCGCGCGCGGCAGGCAGCCCTTCCGGCACCTCGATCACCAAGCTGATTTTCGGCCCGATCGTCGATCCGACCAGTTCGGCCATGCCGCGTACCAGCGTGCCGATTTCGATCGCGCGGAGCTGCAACGGCTGCTGCCGCGCGAAGGCCAGGAGCCGCTGTACGAGCGCCCTCGCCCGCTCGGCCGACTGTATGGCACCCTCGATGAGGCGGCGCTGGCGCTCCGTGCCAAGTCCGCTGCGGCTCAGGATGTCCAACCCGCCCACGATCGGGGTCAGCAGGTTGTTGAAGTCGTGGGCGACGCCGCCGGTAAGCTGACCCATCGCCTCGAGCTTCTGCGCCTGCCGGAGCGCCTCCTCGGCACGCTTGCGGTCACTGATGTCGAGCGCTTCTACGATGAGCGCCAAGGTTTCGCCTTGCGGCCCCCGCATCGGTCGCATTCCCACGTCGAACGAGCGCGGGCCGATCGGAAGATGGATCGACAATTCTCTTTGCAAGGTTACGCCCGTTGCGACCCGCAAGACACCTGCCTTCACGACGTTGAGGAGATCGGGGGAATCCGCAAACCACGGTGTCTCCCATAGTGGCTTGCCGACCACATCCTTGAGCCGCGCCTCGATCCCCGCCAACGCAGTGGCGTTCGCGTCCAGGACGGTCCCATCGAGATCAATGAGCAGCTGATACTGGTTGTTGGTCTGGAAGATCGCCCGCATCCGCGCTTCGCCCAACGTTAGCTCGGCGGTCCGCTCCTCGACCTTGCGTTCGAGCAAGCCGGCTAGGCTTCGCAGTTCCTCAAGGTGCCCGCGTGCCTCATATTGCCGGCGGCGCCCGCGCAGCGCCGCTCGAGTCAGGCTGATGAGGGTAGTCGGATGAAAGGGGCGTTCGAGGAAGCTGACGTTTCCGAGCCGCTCCAGCAAGCGGGCAGCCTCGGGGTTGCGTTCGAGCCCGCTGCCTTGGTGCACGAGAAGCACGAACGGAAAGTCGGACCAATCGGGCTGGTCTGCGATCCATGCCTCGAGCGAGCCGGTGTCGGCACCGATCAGCGCCTCCGAGGTGACAATCGCTAGCCCTGCCCCCGCGCGGATCTCCTCGACCAGCCGTTCGACCGAGGGGCATTCGAGGGCGCGGATGCCGGCGTTCGCCAGAACGGTTGCGGCGACGTCTGCATCCCGGCCGAAAGGCGCGAGTATCAGCGCGCACTCGGAAACCTCGGGCATCAATGGCGTTCTTCGATCAGCTCAGGTGCATCCCCAAAGAGGCTGCGCACGCCACGCGCCATTCCCTGAAACGAGACCAGCGCTTCGCCGATCCGGACCCCGTCGGCGCCAATGCTATATTCGCGGATGGTGTCTTCATGCGCACCGGTTCGCTTCTTCACGACCGAAATCGCCCGGCGGAGACGGCCGCAGGTCTCGAAGTAGCGCAGCAAGATCACCGTGTCGGCGAGATAGGCGACATCGACGGGGGTTCGCGTATCGCCGACCAGCCCGTGCTGCGCGATGGTCACGAACGTCGTTGCGGCCTGGCGGTTCAGATACTGCAGCAGCTCGTGCATATGCAGCACCAAGGCGTTCTCGCCCGGCATCGCGGCCTGGTAACCATTAAGGCTATCCACCACCACCGTCCTCGCGCCATTCTCTTCGACGCATTTCCGGACCCGCGCTGAAAGCTCTCCGGGGGTCAGCTCGGCGGCGTCGATCTGCTCGACCTGCAAGGCACCGGCGTCCATCATCGCGATGATGTCGATTCCAAGCCCTCTTGCGCGTTCGGCAAGGAGCCCGACCTCCTCGTCGAACACGAACAACGCCGCCTACTCTCCTTTCTTCACGGCCGCGGCGACGAACGTCAGCACGAGCAGAGACTTCCCCGTTCCTGCAGGGCCCAGGATCAGCACGCTCGATCCACGCTCCAGACCACCCCCCGTCAGCGCGTCCAGTTCGGCGATCTCGGTCGTGACCTTGTCGCGCTCGAAGCTGGACCGGTGCTCGGCCGAGATCAGGCGCGGAAATACGCGGGCGCCGCCTCGTTCGATGACGAAGTCGTGATAGCCGCCGCGAAAGCCTCGCCCGCGATATTTGGCGACCCTGATCCGCCGGCGCTCCGGACCGAATTCTCTTGCGAGCTCCTCCAGGCAGACCACACCATGCGCAACGCTGTGAACGGTCTTGTCTTCGGTCTCCGTCGTCATGTCGTCGAGCATCAGCACGATCGTGCCCTGGCCCGCGAAATAGTGCTTCAACGCGAGGACCTGTCGCCGGTAGCGGAGCGAGCTCTGCGACAGCAGTCTTATTTCCGAGAGGCTGTCGAGGACCAGCCGGTCGGGCTTCGATCGCGTGAAGGCTTCGAATATTCTCCGGGTCGTCTCCACCAGCTCGAGGTCCGACAAGTAAAGCAAGCTTTGCTGCTGCTTCTCGTCAACGAGGCTATCGGGGGAGATCAACTCGACGATCTCGACGCCGTCGAGCGCCCACCCGTGCGCTGCGGCGGCGGCGCGCAACTCTTCCTCGCTTTCGGAGAGCGTCAGATACAGCACCTTCTCTCCGTTCCGGGCCCCTTCGAGCAGGAACTGCATCGCGACCGTGGTCTTGCCCGTTCCCGGCAGGCCCTCGAGCAGAAAGACTCTGCCGCGGCTCAACCCTCCACCGAGGATATCATCGAGGCCCGGCACTCCCGTTCCAGCAGGTTCTTCGCTATTCACCGTACAACTTGCCCCTTCGAACATGGGTTTCCCCGACCGTTCTGCGCGACCCGCACCGCCTAGCGATGGATCGCCGGGCAGGAGCGAGCCTCGTTGAACATGCCGACAAAGCACCCAGCGAAGCCTGGATTGCTGCCCCACGGCGCCCCGCCAGAAAGGGTGCCGGATCAGAGATGTAATCGTCCCTGAGCTATATCAGTCTGTCATGCAGGTGCCGGTCAGCCGCTACCCTGCTCGAGGAGCCTGGCGAGCTTTACCCGCCCGCCTGTTCCCCACTGAGCCGATCACCTCCCCCACAGCTTCTCGCCGCGAAGACAACCGCTCGTGGCACTTTACCCCGCCGGTAAAGTGCCACAACTGTTCATTCCCCCCGGGCCTCTGTCGGTGTGCCGTCATTCGCGAACTGGTTCCATCAACGTGAACCGGTGCCGTCATCGTGAACTGGTGGAGGCGAAGATCCGTCAGCTACCTTTGTGGCGAGGCTTGTTATTCAGGAGGAGTTGATAGGCAGCATTGGTCGTAATTCGCAGCCCGAACCGCGCCATGATCTCGCTGCGCGTATGTTCGCGCGACCATTTCAACGGTCCTCCGGAGGTTCGTTCCGTGGCGGTGAGCCAAGCCGCGATCTCATCGATCTGCACGGGCGTGAGGTCACATATTCGCAACGGCTTTTCGAGGACCGCCTCAACCCCATAGGCCATGCCGACCTCGAGCCATCGCTTGATCATATTGGTGCTGACCCGCACCGCGAACGCAGCTTCCTCGATCGCCCTGCCCTCGCTCAGCAAGGCCAGGGCGATAAGGCGGTCCTTGCGCGGCCACACGTTCTCCGCACGCGCGCGCCTTCGGAAGTCCGTGCCACCCTCGACCAGGCCGTGGAGCCAGAGACGCCAGTCCATCGTCCGGGATTGGTAGTTCAGAACATCGCGCATCCGCGTTCGCGCGCGCATCCGGGATGCCTCGCTCAGATCGTGAACCTGGCCGAGCAGGTCATCGACGCGCGGAGCGGCAAGAAGTTCGAGGGCGCGGCGCAACCGGACAGGCCAGTCCGCGATCATCCAGGCCATCAGGACCAGCGCGCCATAGTTGCCCTTCCAGTCGATCGTGAACCGGGCATCAGGCGCAAGCGAGAGGTCGCGGACCAACTCCGCAAGCAGTGTTTCGCGGGCATGGTCGCCGGCATCGATCCAGACCAGGCGCAGCACGAGGTCCACGATCACCGTGAACGTCTCCCACTGGATGATGCCCAGACCGGGGATCTCGCCGCTACCGCGACGTTTGACGCCGAGCATCGCAGCCTGAAGGTCGATGGCGCCATCGATCGCGGGCGGCCCATTGGCCCCGGCCAACAGTCCGCCGCATCGTTTACAGCGGTGCAGGTCAACCGGCTCCTTGTCGCGAAGCCACTGGGAGCTGAGCTTCCAGCGGCAATGAGGACAGCGCCGCATAAGAACGGTTCGATGCCGCGCGCAGACAGCCTGCCAACCGATCAGCCACTCGCGCCGGAGATAGGGTGTCTCGTCCTCTGCGAGACAGGCGGCGCAAGCGAACAGGGTCCGGGCTGCTCTCTCGCGCTGCTTCGGATAGATCATACGGATCGGGCTGAACCGCCGATCATTCTCATCGTTGCGAGCGGTCGACCAGCGCTCCAGCGTCATATCGTCGAACTGCTCGGGCGGAAGCCCGCTGATGGCCAGCAACACGCTGCGCTGGTCCGCCGAAGGACGCCGCCACCATTCGGGCTGGCGGACGCTGTCTATTCCGAACGCCTGCCGGGCGAACGCCAGCGGCGATTGGCCGGTCATCGCCGCCAGCCTGCACAGCCAGGACAAGAGGGCTTCGCCGGCGATCGGCGCTGTATAAACAGGCAGGGCGTAGTTCGGTGTGACGAGCTTTTCGTGGACCTCCGTCGCGTAGAGTTCAGATCTCCACACGTCGTCGGTCCGAGGGCGATGTGAACCGGGAGCGTTCAATGATGCGCGGCGTGATCGCCTCGGTGCCGGAAGATATGGCTTCAACCGCAGCTCGGATGACGATCGCGACGATCTCGCCGAGAACGCCCTCTGAACGGGTGAAGATCGTGCCCGCCAGAACCGGCCCGGCAAGGCCGGAGGGTTTGCGGAGCGGCAACAGGGCTTCCAGCGTGCTGAGCAGCCGCAGATATTCCGGCCCTTCGGTCCACAACGGCAATGGCACGGGCTCGAACCGATTGGCGAGCTGATCGTCGCTACGGATTGCGTGCAACGCCTCGGCCGTGCCGACGCCGACCAGCGGGATCTGCAACTCGTTACCGAGCCAACGGAGCAAGTTGAGCAGGCGGCGCTGCTGGGTGCGTGAGCCGGACAGGATATTGTGCAGTTCGTCGATGATGAGCATCCGCACGTCGGTCAGCCGCATCAGCCGCACCGCATCACTTTGCCGGGCCGCAAGATTGTCCCGCGGCCATTGGCCCATGCCCAGCTCTTCCAGGATCGCGCCGAAGAACCGGCGCTCATCCGGTCCCGAAGGCATCTGGATCTTCAGCACAGGCACGCAGGCCACGCCGTCATTCGTATCGGTCGCGGCTGACAGCGGGTGGCTCCGCCGGAACTTCTCGACGATCATCGTCTTGCCGTTGTTGGTTTGCCCGACGATGAGCAGGTTCGGCATCCGCGTCCGTTTCGGGAACGAGAGCACATCGTCGAGTGCCGCCAGGGCGGCTTCCGCCCGTGCATAGCCGATCCACCGATCCGTGCGAACGCGCCGTATCCGCGAGGCGGCATCCTCATCGGCCCATGCGCGGGCCGATGGATGAAGATGCGGGTATTCGGTGCTCAACCCCATTCCTCGAACGGCAGCATGTTCTCGTGGGGTTGCCTGCCATCCAGGGACTCGGCTTCGATAGAAGACTGAGCTGCGGACACCACCGGCGCGTTCGACCCGCCCTGGATGACGCGCAACCGCCGTTCCCGCTGGCGCCGCGCAGTCTTGCTCGCCCGCACCGCCTCGTCGGCGATGCCGCGCATGATCTCGATGGTGCGGAAGATTGCGGCCTCGTCGACCTGCGCGCGGCCGTCCTCACGCAGCCGTTTCAGCGCCAGGCGATGCTCCCACAAGCTGATCGGCGGACGACGCAGATCGCGGTAGCTAAGGTCGTAATAGGCCCCGTCGGGGCCGAGCAGATGGATGCGGCTGAGGTCGCGCGGATCATAGCGCACGATCATGCGCTCCGGGTGGCCGACCCAGGCCGCGAGCATATCGGCCCAGTAGTGGATCGAGTGCAGCGATACGCCCTCCCGGCGCACCAGGCGCCGTTCGATTGGGAGGAAGTCGATCAGGAAGCGGCGCGGATCGGCAACCGGCGTTGGTTCGCCCCGGCCAAGCGTGCGACCGTCGCCAGCGATACCGCGTTCCCAGGCCGCAACCGGCGTCATGCCTATCCCGCGATGCAGATCGCGATGATAGACGCCGGCGATCGCGTGACCGAGCCAGCGCTCCACCTCGTCCAGCGTCATCGCTGCACTTTTCTCGGGATTGAGATCGCCTTTCTCCCGGATATTCGAGAAGGTCGTTCCGGGCAGCAGATGGACCTTGCCCATCATCGTCCCGATCAGCCGTTCGATATGCCCGCCGTAGTGGGGCGTTCGCACCGGCCTATGGTCGATGGCGATACCATATTGCTCGCAGCCCCGTTTCAGCGCCTCGGACCGGAACTCCTTGGCATTGTCGAGATGCAGCCGCTCCGGCACGCCGCGCACCGGCCAGACCGCATCGATACCGCGCTCTGCCAGCCAGCTTTCCTTGCCGAGCGCGGCATGGGCGAGGCAAAGCGCAACCGACGTCGCCGACGGCGGCTCCAGCGAGAGATGGAAGCCGGCAACGCAGCGCGTGCAGACATCGATCGCAAGCGTCAGCCAAGGCCGCTGGATCGGCGCCCGCGTCTCGCTGTCGACGACGATCACGTCGACCAGCGTGTGATCGATCTGGATCAGCGACAACGGCCAGTGCGCTTCCAGCGATCCTATCGCCGGCGCGTAACGGTCGCGGGCCGCCTTGCGGCCCTCACGCTTGGCGACCACCTCTTGCGCCGGCCGCGCCCGCAACCGGGCAGTAACACCCTTGCGGCCAGGTGCTTCCAACCCTCGCGCGATGCAACGTCGCTGCACTTCCGCGACAAGATCGACGATCTTCGGCTTCTGTCGCGTGAGATACAGGCTGTCGATCACGTCGTTAATGATCGCCTCGACCTCGCTGTCGAGCTTGGAGTAGCCGAACGCCCGACCTCGCTTGCTCGGCAGCAGGCTCGTCAGCCGCGGGTCGGCCGTATAGCTGCGTATCAGGCTGTAAACATGCGTCGGCCCATATCCCAGTTCCGCTGCCGCGGCTTTAACCTCGGCCCGCGTTCGGTCGGAGCTTTCCGCAAGGCGCCGGATCACCGGCAAGCAACGGCGTGCCTCCTCCCACGCAGCTTCCGGAACCTTCGTAAGTTCCGGGGCAGTCACGCCGCCCTCACGGATGAGCCGGGAAGGATCGGTGCCGTCAGGTCGACGCTCAGAGCCCCACGCGCGATCAGGCGCCAGACCACGCCCAGCGCCACTTCGCGCGAAGCCGGTAGCGCATCGACCAGACCTATGAAGTCCATCTTCTCCGTCCGGGCCTTCGCTACCGCCAACTCGGCAAGTGCTGGATCGACAGGCGCGTTCCTGAGGGGAAGAAGCCTCTTCGCGGCTTCGAGCCTTGCGCTGCGGATGCCGCAATCGGTTGCGATCCGGAACCGCGCACCATGCTCCTGCGCCCACCGTCTAGCCGCAGCAAACGCCGGCCGCAGGTTCGACCAACTTGCGCGCAGGTCGGCACGATACTTGACCTCCACAAAGTCAGTGGAACCTGTGCTCCAGTCGACACGGAAGTCCGGTGTGTATCGCCGCGATTGTTCGCCCTGTCTGAACCGTATCGTCACCGGCTGCGCCGTTACCACTGCGCCGGGATCGGCGAAGCTCGCCAGCGTCACAAAATCCCGTTCTAGCGCACTCTCATGCTCCGCCACGCCCGTGTCCAGGGATTGCGAGCCGATCACATGCGATCGGCGACTGAGCGGGATGCGGCGCAGCTTGGCCTCCATTTGGGACGCGACTCCGTTCACATTGATGGCACATTTTTGGGGCAGTTCACAGAGATGGAACAAAGCCAATAGACTCAAATCATTGTTCCGACTCAGTTTCTGGATCGCGCCGATTCACGAAAGATGGAACACCGACAGCCTCGTTGGATCGGGGAAGTGTCGGAACGGTCGTCAGGAGACGTAGGACGGGCCCACCTTGTCAAATTTTGCCAAACCGCTTATCTATTGCGGCCATGAGCACGATGAACATCTCGCTGCCCGATACCCTGAAGGCTTTCGTGGACGAGCAGGTTGCCGGCCGCGGCTACGGCACGAGCAGCGAATATGTCCGCGAACTCATCCGCAAGGACCAGGACCGCCAGAGATTGCGCCGGCTGTTGCTCGACGGCGCTGAATCCACCCCGGGCGCCCCAGCAGACGACGACTATTTCGAAGGACTGCGCGTGCGGGCTCGCCGCACGGCATGACCATCAAGCGGGTCGTCCCCCGCGACCAGGCCCATCGCGACGTCGAGAGCGCTATCGACCACTATGCTCACGAGGCTGGGCCGGACATCGCGCTCGGCTTCGTGACCTCGCTCGAAGCAGCCTACCGCGCGATCGCGGAGCAACCGGGCATCGGCTCTCCGCGTTACGCGCACGAGCTGATGTTGCCGGGTCTGCGACATCGCCGTCTCGCCCGCTTTCTGTGGCTCGTCTTCTACGTCGAACGCGACGATCACATCGACATATGGCGCGTGCTCGACGCGCGACGCGACATCCCGACGTGGCTCGACGACCCCGACGGCCATGAGCCCACGCGCGAAGGTGCGGGCGGCTAGGCGCTTCTGGCGGCTGTGCCGGCTTGCGAGCCAGACACGCGACACCTCGATAAAAACGGACGCGCCGCGACAAGAGGGATTCACATGAGAATCGAGATGTGCTTGATTCGTTCTCATGTTCCAACCGGACTTCTTCGCCGCCGAAGGCAATGCGGAACGAGCAGCGCCGCAGGCCGCACCTGCGCTGGACCTGCCGGGCCTTCTGGATCGCTTGACGTCAGTCTGCGAGCGGCCCCGCTATAGCTTCATGGTACTCAATCTGATTGCACAGGCGAGCGCACAGAGCGGTTCGGCCGGCCCTTACGTCCGTGAAGGTGACCGTCTAGTGCCGGTGCGGGACTGGCTCTGCGATGCCCTGGTGCCCGTCGCCCGGCGCGACCCGCGCCGCCTTGCGATCGCCGACAAGGTACGAGCGGAGCTCGAGCAGCGCAATGAGCTCCCGTCCGACACGGCCGCCGCCCAACGGCTCATCGCGACGGAAGTCCAGAACCGGATCCGTCTCTCCGGCCGCACAAACGTGAGCCGAGCGGTCTCGGAGCTCGTCAGAGCAGGCTTCGTCCAGCGTCACTATCAGGGCTACCGCGTCGATCATCATAACCGCGGTGCCCAGCGCCAAGCCGTCTACACGATCACTGACGAGGTGCGGCGCGCGCTCCATCCGCAATCATGAGTTTGCCGAGGAATGACCGGGCGGGCGGCTGACGTGGGCCGTCAACACGGTCGGTCCGTCCGGAGCCGCCGCCTAGCCATCAGCCGTAATCTCCATTGCTTGTGATCAAACCTCGAACGCTCTATGTTGGACAGGTTCGGAGGTTTTATGCTCAAGCTGGACACCGCGACATACTTGATCACCCAGGATAACTCTGCGGGTCCGATCATTCAGTACGTCGACGACGGGTTTGAGCCTCACGGTCCCGTCATGGACGCGGATGGCAATGTCAGCAGAGCCAGCGCGTTTGCCTATCTGGTCGCCTATGCGCTTCTTGCTGGCGTTATCGGGTACTTCTTTCTAGCGCTTTAGCACCGCGATTACTCCCGCAACTTCGGATCATTGAAGAAGCCGCGGTTGTGGTCGCGGTGGACTTCCTGCTGTACGCCTACCGAACCCTCCACAGCGTTGGTCCGAGAAGCTTGAGCCGCACCACGATCGCTCTCAAGTTGACCCCCACCGGCCTCGATAATCGCCTGAGCCGCGCGAGGATCGCCGCCCCCAGGACCGGAGGGAATGCCAGATACGCCATGTGGGCGATACGAGCTCACGACATCCGCCGAACTGTCGATGTTCGGCCTGCTCACCTCAACTAAGTCGGGCTCTTGAAGCTTGCCGGCGATCTCCTCGCGGATGTCATCCTGCTTCTCGCGCATCCAGCGAGTGACCATCTCCTGCCGAACCGCACGCTGGTGGTTGCTGAGGTCGGTCGCCCACAGCTCCGGAGCATCTAGACCCGGGTTCGAAGCCTGCTGCGCCCGGTACCACTGCGCCAGATCCTGACTCATGTTCTCGCTTAGCTGCATGCCGTGCGTTTCGGCGTAGCTGGCGTCGCGGGAAAGCTGCTGCGATAGTTCCTCGAGCTGCCGAGCGGTCTCCGTGTACGAGCGGGCGCGCGTCAGCGCCTGCTCGTGGGTGAGGGAGGAACTGGACGTAGTCGAGGCGCGGCTGAACACGCCCGAGCGATCATAGGTGCCATCGGATGACGTTGCGCCCGAGCCGTTGGAGTGTTCGTCCCGGACCCCGCTGCTTGCGGTGCTGGAACTATCAGACGAGCGAGTATCCGTCGTTCCATGCCGCAAGGTGTCCTGCTGCTGACCTTGCGTCGTGACAGTGCCGCCCACTCCCGGCAACCGACCGACGACTCTACCGATACCGGTTCGCCCGCCGCCTGTGCCTTGCTGACTACCGCCCAATCCTGCCGATAGCGAGCCCGAAACCTGATCGATAGTACCTGCCGATCGGTCGTGGCCATTCGACACCGTCAGGCTCTGACCTGTTGACGACCGATCCTCCAACCCTTGCGAGCTGCTGCCGGTTGTTCGATCGAACTGCTCAACAGACGTGTTCGACGAGCGGCCGCTGCTCGAGTCCCAGCCTGACGAGCGCTCGCTGGACGTCCCGTGCGCACTCCGATCAGTCTTGGTCCAGGTGAGCATCTCCTGAGCCGCATTGTCGTAGGCTTGCGATTGACGGTGCGCCTCGCTCGCCATCTCCCGCCATTCCGCGACGGTGCCGGTTGTCACGGTCGGGGTGAATGAGAGCCGCGAGATCGCGCCACCGGTGTCGAACACTTCCTGGCCATTGCCGAAGCCGCTGATTACGGCGCCGTTGTCCTGGCGCCAGCCGACGCTCGCCGCGCCACCCATGAAGCTCGGCGCCGTCTGCCACTGGTCGGCCTGCCGCATGTTCGAGGTCGAGTTCGCCCAACTTACATTTCCGTAGGAGTAGTTGCCGGTGGTCTGCTCCAGCGCAGCAGCTTCCGCGGCATTCTGCGCCGGCGCCAGCATCGACGTCGCCTGCCCCGCGATCGACATCGCGCCCCGTGCGAGCCCGCCCGCCAGAAACGGTATGCTCATCAGCATGAAGCCGGCGATCGTCGCCGTTTCGCCGTTCACCGCGCCGATGCCGGCATAGCTTCCGAGCGACATCCCTCCTGCGGCGACGCCGTTCGAGGCTGCCTCGGCCCGGGTCATGCAGATCATGTGGAGGATCACGTAGA
Organism: Sphingobium sp. WTD-1; assembly: GCF_030128825.1. NCBI lineage: Bacteria > Pseudomonadati > Pseudomonadota > Alphaproteobacteria > Sphingomonadales > Sphingobiaceae > Sphingobium > Sphingobium sp. WTD-1. Next base: position 327,788 of record NZ_CP119128.1, read on the forward strand.
GCGGTCCCCAGGACGCCAGATAGAAGAACCCCATCGCGTAGCCCTTCAACGAACTCAGCCCGGTCTGCGGGAGCAGGAAGAGCGGGAAGATCACAGGGAACATCGCGAAGAACACGACAGTCAGGACAATGTTCAGGATCGGCACCCACGCCATCGCCTGCTGCGCGATCGAATTGTAGGTATTGCGGGCCTGAATGTCCGCGCGGGTCTGTGCGAAGGTGTCGATCGACGCCGCCCCGCTTCCGCCGGCCATCGAATTTCGCGCCTGCATGAAGGCGTTGATGGCGGTGTTCTGCCTCATGACGCCGGTGAAATCGTTGCCCGAGCCTGTGAAGGCCGCATTCACGATCGGGACGTCGTGCTTGAGCTTCGCCGCGGCGACAGCATTGCTGAGCTTGGGATAGACCTCTTTTGCCCAAGGCTCCGCGTTCGCCTCGATCATGCTCGCCCATTGGCCGTTCAGCGTGTCATAGGCCTGGCGACACGTGACAATGAAGTTCTGGACCGAGCCGTCGCCTTGCCTCTCCAGCCACTCCTGCGACCGCGCTTCCGAGCCCGGCCCGATCGCCGCCCACAGGTCCGGCGCCTTCGCAAGGTTGGTGAGCGACTTCTGGTAGAGCATCACGTCGCCGAACAGGCAGTTCTTGAAGTGGTTCTCGAGGTTGGTCGAGAATTCCGCGTCGCGGATGGTGAAGTTGCGCGTCGCGTCGAATAGCCGGGCGCCGTACACCATGCCGTTCGTAGTGTAGTTGAGCTCTCCGGGCATGACGAAGACGGTCTCGGCCGTCCGGGTGAGCCAGTCGCCGATTTGGGTGGTGAAGCTCGCGAGGACCCCCAGGCCGAGAGGTACATTCGCCACCGTCGCGGGCGACAGGCTCGGATTGAGGCGGTCGGTCACCTTCACGTCGATCGTCGGGACCATGAGGCACAGGTAGATGCCCGTCGCCTGAAGGAACCAGTTCAACCACGCGCGGAAGTTGAGGGTGAAGGCGACGACGAGCAGCGAATAGATCAGCCCCATCACCATCACGACCCGCAGGAGAGAGCGATAGCCCCCTCCCCCCGCCCACGCGGCGACCGCGTTGAAGGTGTTGACGAGATACTCGCCCCCGCCGACCGTGTAGACCTCGAGCACGCCGCTACCTCCCTGTTGCGCGCCTAGAGCAAGCCCTGCGCGTTCAATCCCCGCGAGAAGTTCAGCGCTGAGGACATGCCGGGCGTCATTGTGTTCTGCAGCGTCGATTCGAGCATGATGCTCCGGTTGATGATCTGCATCGTCACCTGGAGCTTGTTGCTGAGCTTCACGTCCCGCTGCGCGAACTTGGCGCGGGTCGCCGCGATCTGCTGGCGCCACTGCGAGGCCGTCTCCTGGTCCGCGGTCTGGTAGAAGACCTTCGCCTGCTCCACCCTGTCGAGCATGTTGTCGAGCATGGCGTTCAGCAGATCGACCGCGACGATTTCAGAGAGCGTCTGAATCTCGCCGTCGGTGAGCGCGTAGTGGGCGTAGGCCTGAACCGCGAGGATCTTGTAGATCGGAACCGTCGCCATGTTCAGCAGCTGCTTCTCGGCTGCGTCAAGCGCGCTGTCGCTGCGAATCTTGGAGCTCATGCTCTTGATCATCGTCGCGATCCGGGGCCGAAGCGCGCTCGACGCAGGCACGTTCAGGGTCTGGTCGGAGACATCGGTGCACGGGTCGTTGTTGCACTTCAGGATTTTCACTGCCGGCGCGTTCGCGGTGCCGTCGAGCAATGCCGTCACGACCGCCTCCTCGGCCGGTCCGTAGATCACCACCTTCGGGCCATGCTCGCTGCCCGACGGAGGAGTCGTGACGATCGTCCCAACCAGCGTCATCACATATTCGGAGAAGGCCTGGTCGAACGCTCCGAACTTCGACGACTTCTTCAGCGCCTCCCACGTATAATTGTGCGGGTCGCCGATGATCTGCTCCTTCATCGCCGGGTCGGTGTTGCCGGCGAGCGTCGCGTCCCTCTGGCCCCCGTTGTTGCAGCCTTGGCGGGACGCGGCCCAGTCCGAGAAGACGCCCTGGCTGTTGCCGACAGCCTCGCAGATGGTCGATCGGGTGGTTTCCATCTGCGGCCAGATCCCGCCCACCAGCGCCTGCGCGGTCTCGCAGCTCGAGATGTTCATCTGGTTGAGGAGCTGAGCCTTCTGGCTGAACTCGTCCATGACCTTGCCAATCTCGGGCGAGACGCTGTCGATCGCCAGCTTGAAGGCGAAGCCGAGCGCGTTGTTCGCCGTCGCCTTCAGCATCGCGACGATCTCGCTCGCGTTGATGAAGCTGAAGGAGCCGGAGAACAGGTCGATACCCCCGCATCCCGCCCGCGCGCTTGGGAGCTGCAGGTTGAACGGCGACACGCTCTTCTGCGGGAAGCGCGTCCAGACGTTGCCGAGCGAGTAGTAGCCGGCCGACTGCCCTTGGAACGCCGTTGGCCCGGTGACGTTCGCCGCGCCGCCGGCGTCGTTGAAGAACCCGTTCATCTCCGAGGCGACGTCCGCCCGCGCGACACCGATGAGCGCGAAATGCGAGGCGGCGGCCACCGTCAGGGCGGCGCCGGCGCGGTGAGCCAGCCTTCTCAGCCGGCCCTTCTGCCGTTGAATGGACATCAGTAGTCGCTCCCGACCTTGGTGTTGGTGAGCATGAAGATGCGATCCATGATCTCATCGGCGCTGAGGATGCCGTAGCCGACGGGGATGGTGCGCTTCGTCGCGGTATCGAACAGGACGAGTGCCGGCGTCTCGTTGCCGGGTATCCCCATCCGCGCGCGCTGGCCGGAGTCGACCACATAGTTGGGGAAGTCGCGGCTCGGGCCGCCGTCCATCGAGACGGCCATCACCGCCATGCGGTGACTATCCGCGACCGATCGCAGGATCGGCGAGAAGACCTCGCACGCGCCGCAGCTCTGCGCGTAGAAGTAGAACAGACCGTAGCGCTGACCGAGGTTGGTCAGGACCTGGTCGCGGTCGGCCTTCCGGTTGTCGAGCCAAGCGCGCTTGGCTACCGTGTTGACCGGCCGCTGCAGCGTGTAGTCGATGTCCGGGTTCTGCCAGAGCGCGCGCTGCCAGGTGTCCGAGAAGGTCGAGGCGCGGTCCAGCTGCTCGCGCTGGAAACGGACATAGGCAATGACATTCTCTTCCGACGGATCGAGGATCGCCCGCGCCTTCAGCTCATCCAGCTGGCGCGTGATAGCGGCGAGGCGGTCCGCCGCGCTCTGCTCAGGAACCTGCGGCTGTGCCTTCGCGCTCTCGGGCGGTTTCGGCTTGGTGCAGTAGAACCATTGCCCCAGCCTGCGCTCGCCGCAGTAGAAATCGTCGCCGCGGTCGGACGCCTCGACGCTGTCGTCCCGGCGCTCGGCGTCCTGCGCCCGCAGCGGCGCCGCCAGGGGCGCGACCGCCAGCAGGAGCATCGCCAGCTTCGCGATCTTGGACATGCTCATCGTCCTTCCTTCTGATTGGCCGCACCGTCCGGGGATGGCGCGGGGTGGATGAGCGGTGCGGTGAGCGGCGCCTTCCACAGCGCGAGGTCGAGGCAGCAGTCGAAGGCGGAGGTGATGGTTGCGTGGCGACTGCACGGTGAGGCGGGCGCGGACATAGGCGCTGCAGGCGCTGGCAGGCCGACGCCGGCGAGCAGCACCGCCAAGATCGCCGGCTCAAAGATCGCGAATGCCATGGTCCAGTTCTCCTTTCGACAAGCGCAGCACGGACATCATCAGAGCGACATCGATCAGCCGCGTCCCATGGTCGAGCATCCGCACCATGCCGCTCATCAGCGGTCGCGCCGCACGGCGGCCTTCCTCGGTTGCGCAAAGGCCATGGCCTTTTTCCGCGACCCATCGATTGGCCAGCATGTGCTCGATCGGCGCGGCTGCGGCCGGCGGGTCGACCACGCATTCGAACCAGCCGCCGATCACCTTGCAGATGTCCTCCACGCGCCGCGGCTGCCCGGCGCGATACAGGCACATGAAAATCGCCAGCTCGAACACGGTCATCTTCCAGTCACACCCTGGAGCGCCGGCAGAGAGCAGGTCATTCGCCGTGGCCGTCATCTCGATCCCCTGGCTCGTGGCTGGTCATGGCTTGCCTCCATGCAGGTCGTAGTAGTTCTGAATCTTCGACTGGATCTCGGTCATCGTCTGGACCTCGTCCGGCAGCTTGGCCGCGTCGAGGAAGTCGGCGTAGACTTCCGTGAAGTCCATTTTCGAGAGATCGAGCCGCTGGAACTCGGCAATGCTGAAGCCCTTGCACTGCTCGTTCTTGGGCTTGCCCCAAGGTTTGTTCAGCTGGACGCGGCCCTGCTCCTGAAGGACACGGCTCAGCTTGCTTTCGAAGCAGCAGTAGGCAGTCTTCTTCGTCTTGCAGATGCCGAGGAAGCTGGACGAGCACCAGGTTCCGACCTTGTGGCAGAACCCCATGCGGTCCTTGATGTCGAGCTTCATCTCGTCCTGTGAGCAGGCGAACAGTGCGAGGAACGGGGTCGCGAGCGCGGCGATCGCGACGGGCCCGCCGGCGAGCGCCGCGCCGCCTGCGGCGACCGTCAGCGCGCCGGATACCTTGCCCGCGCAGCAGTTGATGAGGCCGAAGACCGGCTTGTGGCAGGTGTCCCGCGTTCCCGAGAAGACGGTTAGGTTGTTCGGGTCGAAGCCCTTTGAAGCGTCGTCGATCGCGTGCAACGCGACCAAGGCGTCCTTGAACTCGGTCGAGGCTTCGCGGGTAATCGGCTCGCAGTCCCCGTTGATGCAGTAGACATCGTCACCACAGATGTACTGCGGTGCGTTTGAGGTCGGGGTGTCCGGTGTCGGGCAACGATAGACCTTCTCCTTGACCTTGCACGCACCCTGCTGCGGGTCGTCCAGGCAGTCCTCGCGCAGAAACGTGCACTGTCGGTTCGCGTCGAGATCGCCGCAGTCGTTCCCTGCGCTCATGACATTGCAGGTGAAGTCGCGCTTCCACGCCCAACAGGCCTGCGTTACCGGCACGCCGTCGATGATCCGGGTCTCAGGTCCTTCGGTGCAGACCTCGCCGGCCCCAGCAGCGGTGCACATCGCATCGGCTGCCATTTCGGCGCAGCCGTCGACCCGCTTCACCGTCACGCTGGTCTGGACGGTCTTCTCGTGCCAGCCCTCGCCAGTGATGGGGCTCGGCAAGAGGGCGATATCCCTCAGGTTCTGCGAGCAGACATATTCCGTCGCATAGTAGTCGTCGCAGAACTTGTTGGTGGACACGCCGTAAATCCGGTGCGCCGCGCAGGCCTGCATGGCCACGCCCGTGGGCTTGCAGGTTCCGGCCGCGACGTGCGGCGCCATCGAGGAATAGCGTGCGAACGGCGTACCGTAGGCGCTGTCGGGAACGACGAAATACTTGTACGCATCGATTTTCGTGATCTCAGGCGCCATCCTTATGGAACAGGACCTCGGCACTTCGTCGAGCTTCGTTCCCTGGTTGCACGCCGCCTCGTAGTATCCTCCCGCGCCGGAACCTGGCGGCAGCGGTTGGCACTGGCCAGTGGTCGAGCCGATATTCTCATCGGCGAGGTAGGCCGACGGATCGTTCTCGATCGACGTTGCGCGCGACGTCGTCGCAAGGATCTCCGCGTTGCTGAAGGCGGGCCGCGTGCGGTCCGCATCGGTGACGGTCCGGTAGGACTCGTTGGTCGACCGCTGGGCCGTCCCCGCCGCGATGAGCGCATCCTGTTGATTGCCACTGAGATGTGACCCGGGGGCGCTATAAGTTTCCACTGAGAATTGACCCATGTTTCCCTCCCCTCCGGCTGTCAGTCGGAGGGTCTCGGAGTGATCGACATGGACTTACTCAGTGTGATCCGCCGATGGCATTTCCGGCAGGAGATTTCCATTCGGGAGATCAAGCGACGGACCGGCCTATCGCGCAACACCATTCGCAAATACCTGCGTTCCGATGCGGTGGAGCCCAGTTTCAGGGTTCCGGTGCGCCCCAGCAAACTCGATCCCTTCGCGGACAAGCTGTCGGCTTGGCTGCGGGTGGAATCCAAGAAATCCCGCAAGCAGAAGCGGACCGCCAAGCAACTCTACGTGGATCTGGTGGAGCTGGGTTACGATGGCTCCTATAACCGGGTGGCCGCCTTTGCCCGCCGATGGCGGACCGAGCTTCAGTATGAACAGCAGACCAGCGGACGCGGGACGTTCGTTCCTTTGGCTTTCCAGCCTGGCGAGGCCTTCCAGTTCGACTGGAGCGAGGATTATGCCGTGCTGGACGGCAAAGTGACGAAACTGCAGGTCGCTCATACCAAACTCGCGCATAGTCGCGCCTTCATCGTGCGAGCCTATCTGCTTCAAACCCATGAGATGCTGTTCGACGCGCTGACGCAGGCATTCCGGGTGCTGGGTGGTGTGCCGCAGCGCGGCATCTTCGACAACATGAGGACCGCTGTCGACAAGATCGGGACGGGGAAGGCGCGGCAGGTCAATGCCAGGTTCGCTGCAATGGCCAGCCATTATCTTTTCGAGACGGATTTCTGCAATCCGGCTTCTGGCTGGGAGAAGGGGCAGGTCGAGAAGAATGTCCAGGATGCCCGGCGCCGGTTGTGGCAACCGATGCCCAGTTTCCCTGGTCTGGCTGAACTGAACGCTTGGCTGGAAGCTCAATGCATCGCCCAATGGAGCGAGATCCAGCATGGCGCCATGCCCGGCACTGTGGCCGATGTGCATGCCCAGGAAGCGTCCTGCCTGATGCCGCTGGGCCGGCCCTTCGATGGCTTTGTCGAGCAGATCAAGCGCGTATCGCCAACCTGCCTTATCGCCTTCGACCGCAACCGCTATTCGGTGCCTGCTTCGTTCGCGAACCGTCCGGTCAGCCTGAGGATTTACCCGGATCGTCTTGTCATAGCGGCCGAAGGCCAGATCGTGTGCGAACATGCCCGCCTTATCGATCGTTCTCATAACAAGCCGGGACGCACAATCTATGACTGGCGGCATTATCTGGCGGTGATCCAGCGCAAGCCCGGCGCCCTGCGCAATGGTGCACCCTTTCTCGAGATGCCCGAGGCCTTTCGGGAGTTACAGGGCCATCTGCTCAAGCGCCCAGGCGGCGACCGAGAGATGGTCGAGATCCTGTCCCTGGTTCTTCATCACGACGAGCAGGCTGTCCTGAGGACGGTTGAGTTAGCCCTGGAAGCTGGTGTCGCCACCAAGACCCACGTTCTCAACGTGTTGCATCGACTGATCGATGGCAAGGCGCCTCCAGCAGCGCCGATCGATGCGCCTCAGGCACTGCGTCTGACGCAGGAGCCCGAGGCCAATGTCGTTCGCTATGACAGGCTGAGGGAGATCCGCCATGCGTCATGACCCCGCCAGCGCTGCGGTCATCGTCATGCTGCGCAGCCTCAAGATGTTCGGCATGGCTCAGGCCGCCGACGAACTGATCCAGCAGGGCGCGCCTGCCTTCGATGCTGCCTTGCCGATGTTGGCTGGGCTCCTGAAAGCAGAAATGGCCGAGCGGGAGGTCAGGTCCATCGCCTATCAGATCAAGGCGGCCCGCTTCCCGGCCTACAAGGATCTGGCTGGTTTTGATTTTGCCGCCAGCGAGATCAATGAAGCGCTAGTGCGTCAGCTTCACCAGGGCGACTTCATGGAAAACGCCGACAACGTCGTGCTGATCGGCGGGCCCGGAACCGGCAAAAGCCATATCGCAACGGCGCTGGGCGTCCAGGCTGTCGAACATCACCGCAAGAAGGCCCGCTTCTTCTCCACGGTCGATCTCGTCAACGCGCTTGAGCAGGAAAAGACCTTGAACCGGTCCGGCCAACTGGCAGAACGCCTGCTACGCCTCGACCTGCTCATCCTCGATGAGCTGGGCTACCTGCCCTTCAGCCCATCAGGCGGCGCCATGCTCTTCCATCTGCTCAGCAAGCTGTACGAGCGCACCAGCGTCGTCATCACCACCAACCTAAGCTTCAGCGAATGGTCCGGCGTGTTCGGCGATGCCAAGATGACAACCGCGCTGCTCGATCGGCTTACCCACCACTGCCACATCCTGGAGACCGGAAACGATAGCTTCCGCTTCCGCGCCAGCACCGCTGCGCCCAAAACCAGAAAGGAGAAGCCAACATCTTGAACCTGCCGGTCATCGGCAGCACATAACCCGTACCCACCCGGGTCATTTCTCAATGGAAACCCCGGGTCACATCTCAGTAGCAATCAACAAGGGGAACGGCGTCGCTCGATATCGCCGGTTGCCCGGTCGCTTCAACCGGGGCGGTGCTCGTCAGCATCTCGACGGCCGCGCCGCCAAGGGTTGCGCCAACGAACGTGAGCACCAAAGCCCATGTCGCCCAAATGCCCCTGGATTGCCGATGGGATCGAACCATGACTGTTCCCTACGCTTCGTCCCCACCAGCCGGCGCAGGGAGCATGAGTTTCGAGGGCCGCGCACCGGCGCCGCCGGTGCGCGGTATCGATCAGTGCTGGGTCGCGCCGTCGCCGAGCGGGATGCGACGACCGCGCGTCGCGCGCTGCGACTTGGGCATCCGAACCGTCAGCACCCCATCACGGAGCACGCCCTGGCACTTCTCCTCATCGGCGCCATCGGGCAGCACGACTGAGCGTTCGAAACGGCCGTAGTAGCGTTCCGACCAGCCGCGGTCCTTGTCCTGGTGCTCGGCCTTCTTCTCGCCCCGGAGCGTCAGCACGCCATCGTCCACCGTTACGTCGACGTCCTTCTCAGTCAGGCCGGGAAGCTCAGCGGTGACGATCACCTGATCATCGGTTTCCTTCACCTCCAGATATGGCCAGCTCTGCACATTGCTGGAGAGGGCGATGCCGCCCACGAGCGGTGCCCGGAAGAAGTCCTCGAACAGGCGGTCCATCTCGCGGCGGAGCTGAACATAGGGGCTGCGCTCCTCGTCACGGAAAAGCGCGGGCGCCGGGTTCTCCTGCCGGCGCCACGGAATCAAATCACGCATCGACATGATTCATCTCCTTGGTTGCTGGCGAAGAGGGCTCGCCGCCCCGAACGGCGCGGCGAGCCCGGTTCGGCATCAGGCAGCTTCGCGCTGCTTGGCGCCGTCGTTGGCCTTCTCGTTATTGTTCGCGGACGAGTCCTCGATCCGGCGGGCATTTTCACCAGCCGCGCCGATGCTGATCTTCCGCGGCTTCATCGCCTCGGGGATCTCGCGCACCAGCTCGATCGAGAGCATGCCATCCTTGAGCTCCGCATTCTTCACCTGAACATAATCCGCCAGGCCGAAGCGGCGCTCGAAGTCACGCGCGGCGATGCCGCGGTGGATGTAGCGGCTTTCCTCGCTTTCCTGCTTGCGACCAGAGACCACGAGCAGATTCTGCTGTGCGGTCACTTCGATCTCGCCGGGGCGGAAGCCGGCCACCGCCATGTTGATGCGGTAGCGGTCCTCACCTTCGCTCACGAGATCGAACGGCGGATAGTTGTCGGTAACCTGCGAAGTCAGACCGTTCTCGAGCAGGTCGAACAGCCGGTCGAACCCGACAGTCGAACGCCGGAACGGGGTGAAGTCATAGTTGGTCCTCATAAACAAGTCCTCCTTTGAGCAACGAGTGTATGAAGAGCGTCCGAGAGAGCGGACGCACTCTCCATGCCGGGTCCTGTCGGCACCCGGCAGGAGTTTATTTGGTTTCGTCGGAACGGCTTTCAAGACCATTCTCAACAGCCTGAAGTCGCTTCAGGCGGATGCCGAGGCTGATCAGCGTAAAGCCGGCGAAGAAGGCCCAGGCCGCAATCACCCACGCCACCGAGAGGATGCTGGCGATCGGGTAGAGCCACAGCATGGTCCACACCCACACGCCCAGCAGGATCGACAGCGCGCCCGAGATTCCAAGCAGCCATTCGCCCTTGATCTCCTTGCGAAGCCGGATAGCGGCCGCGATCTCAAGGGCACCGGTGAGGAACGCCCAGGCGATCAGTACGCCGAGCGTGACGAGCGCATAGCTCAAGGTGGCGACCTCAGGCATGAGCGCAACGGCCACGGCAGCCGCGATGCCGATGACGCCGCGCAAGACCATCGCCCACCAACGATCCTCCTTCTTGGTCGCCCCCCGCACGCCGGCGATCAGCGACAGGATGCCGTCAGCGCCGGCGTATGCAGCGAACACGAGCGTGAAAGCGAACAGAGCATTCAGCGGAAACAGGATGGTGACCACGCCCAGCAGAAGGGCCAAGGCGCCCCGAAACACGAACCAGCCCCAGTTCCGCCTGAGCAGCGCGGAACCCCGGGCATAAGCACTCCCCGTGGACAAGGGGGAGGCAAAAGACATAGCGGTCATATGATCTCTCCCAGTTCAACAGCGGAGGCCGACACGGGAGCCCTGATCAGGCACTTCCGCGCCGGCGACCATCGCTCGCAGAGATAGGTGAGGCCTGTGTGATTTGAATAGTCGGTTGCGCGCGTTGTTCCGGCTTCTGCAGATTGCAGCGCCGTCTTGATCGAGCTATCGACTCGTCCGTCGGAAAAGGCAGACTTGGTCTGGTCAGCCCAAGTCCTTTCGGTGACGAAAGCTCTGGTCTTCGGCTTCGTGCCCGAGATCCCCACGACGAACACCGGACGCCGGGCGGCGTCCGAATGTTCGTCCGTGTGGGCCTTGCGTGACGAGGAACGCTCCGGTCGAACATCGACAAGGAGCTCGACTGTGAATCCATCTACACCGACGTACGACGCCATCATCGCCGGCGCTGGACCGGTTGGCCTGTTCCTCGCCTGTGAGCTGCGCCTTGGCGGATGCTCGGTTCTAGTGCTCGAGCAGGCGCCAGACCCCCGGTCCCCTTTCAAGACGCTTCCGTTCGGCCTGCGCGGGCTGACCGTCCCGACTGCCGATGCGCTCGACAGACGCGACCTTCTCGAAAGTCTCGCAGCCCACGCCGCCAACCCTGCCGCTCCCGAAGCTCACTGGATGCGGCAGCATCGCCGGCCAGCCGGGCATTTCGCCGGCATCCAGTTTTTCCACGACAAGATCGACAAAGCGCGGTGGCGCTACCGCCTCGGTCCCGCAAAGAGCGCCGCGGCGGACATGGCAAGCATCGAGGCGGTGTTAACCGCGCGTGCCGAAGCCCTCGGCGCGACCATCCGCCGCGGCTACGCCGTCAAGGGTTTGGAAGAACGAGGCGACGAGGTCCTCGTCAGCGCAGGCGACGACGTATTCCCGTGCCGGTGGCTCGTCGGCTGCGACGGCGCGCATAGCGCGGTCCGCAAATCTGCCGGGATCGGCTTCACGGGCACCGATCCTGAGTTCACCGGCTACTCCGTCAGAGCCGTGCTCGCGAACCCTAGAAGCCATGGCGTGTTGAAGTCCTCGTGATTCTTCCAATCCATGATGTGAAGGCTCCAGAAGAAGTCATAAAGCCGCCACGTGCCTGTCCTCACCGCCGCAATCCGGCCGGTATCGGCCGCCACGAAGATCCGAGTGGAGTCCGGATCGGCGAACGTCACACGCCAGGCGGGAAGCGTGCCGCGATATTCGGGACTGGCGCGATCGATCAGTTCCACGTTCACACTTGGGTGATCGTTGCTCCGCCAGGCGGCCCTCGCTACCGCTTGGGCTTGCGCCGCAGTTGGGGCGGGCAACAGTGCGCCCGTTCTCGCGTCGAACAGCCGCGTCCCTCGGGCCGTTGTCGCCTCAGCGACCGGGCGGCCAAGCCACATGCGATAGCTCACGGTCTCGATCCGCGTCCCGGTCGCCGCGACGATCACTGATGGTGGGACGAGCGCCACGCCGCGAGGCAAGGGCGCCACGGCTTTGCGGTCCACAAGGTGATCGCCATGCACTCGATCGATGGGCAAGAAGCTCATCAACGCGCCGCTCGCGAACCACAAAAGAAGCTGCGCGCCGACAATGATCGCGAGCCACTTGTGAGTGCGGCTCGCGAGAAGGTGCAGCCGAAGTTTGGTGCTTCTCAGGGTCGAATCTCCATCCTTGCGTGTCTCATTTCGTGCCTGCCAGATTCTTCATCATCCCGCGTGGCCGACAGGTGCGCCCGCGACCAGCGCTTGTACGGCTCAGCCGTCATCCCCGAGAGTTAGCGCACGAACGCCACCGTGTCCCAGACAGGGGATCCGGTGCGTCTTGCCCCCCGCCGGCTCGGCCGTCAGCTTACACCATGCTTGATAATCCAGGGCTGCTGAGCGGGCGTGAGGCGTTGCGCCACCCCTCGCCAGTTCGGGGCTTGCCGTTAAGGGCCTTGGCTCACCTCCGATTCCTCCGCGCCGGGGCGATAGATGACAGCCGCTGCACATCTCTCCGTAGAGGCCGACACCGACTGACACCCGTTGCGCCGACGCAAAATCCGGCCGCGCCCTTGGCAATCAGCCCGCTGGCACGGCGGTCGAACAGGTCAGTTGCTTGTCCGGCTTACAGATAGCGCCCGATCGCACTGCCCGGGCTCGGTCACGTCCTGAACTTCGGTGACGTTCAGGACGTGGCTGCGATCTCGATCGGTGGGCGGCCCAGCTTTTCGAGGGCGATCGCGTGACGGGCTAACCAACGACGGGATCTTTGACCCACCCCAAGGCATCGTGCAGCTCTGATATGTCGGCGTCGATGATCGCGTACAGGTCTTTATCTTCCTCGCGAAAGAACATGCGCGCCTTCGCTTCGTCTTCGGCAGGGGGAAGCATCGCTCCCAGGCGCTCCGGCCATTTCGCGTCTATGAATCTCATGAGCCGCTTCCAGGCCGCGGATCGGGTCTGATGGAGGCTCAGGACGGGAACGCCGTTTACTACAATCGCAAGGATCGTCACCTGCATGGTCACATACGCCCCCTCGATTTCGTCATGTTCGTGATGATCTTGCGGAGGAGGACAACGTCTAACCTCCTGGCAGCATGTTGTCGTGTTCTCGAGAACCCTCGCTAACCGGCCCGTCCGTCTGATGGCCTGCCATTCGAGCATTTCCTGTGAAGGCCAGTCCTGCAATCTCCCGCTTCCAACGCAAGCTGGGGAAGAAGGCGGGAACATGGGCCATGTACTGGCGGTAGCTATCGCCGTAGGTCGCGAGCGCGTATCTCTCCTCATGCTTAGCCAAACGAATGTACATCACCACCAGCACCGGAAACATGGCAAGCGTCAGAAGCGTCGGCCATTGTAGCAAGAAACCGAGCATGACGAGGATGAACCCTACGTATTGAGGGTGCCGCACCCGGGCGTAGACCCCCGTCATTGCCAATTCGTGTTTGCGCTGACTCGTGTGAAGCGCCGTCCACGCGATCGAGATTAGCCAAAAGCCTACACCAATCAGCACAAAGCTGGCGATGTGGAACGGGCCGAAATGCGGATTGATGCGCCAGCCGAACATCATTTCCAGGATGTGGCCAGCATCGTGGCTCCACCAGTCGACGCCGGGGAAATGCGACTGGAGCCACCCCGACAGCAGGAAGATCGTGAGCGGGAAGCCATACATTTCGGCGAAGAGCGCGACGATGAACGCACTGAACGCGCCGAAGCTGCGCCAGTCGCGCCGCGTTGCCGGCTTGAAGAAGCTGAACGCAAAGAGGATGAAAACGGCGGCATTGACCAGCGCGAGCCCCCACAGACCATAGCCATAGTCGGCGTGCGTCATCGCGACTCTCCTTCGATGCGGCCGTTGGGATTGGCCGGCAAGCCGGCGGGTGCCTGGCCGGGCTCATGGCCATGCTGATGCCCACCTTGGCCGTGGTGCATGAACAGGTGCATGAGCGGGCAGGCGAGCAGGATGAGATAGGGCAGCACACCCAGGAAGTGCGCGGTATGCTCGGTAATGAGGAAGAAGCTGGCGACGAGCAGGAAGCCGATCAGAACGATCTTGCCGCGCTTGCGCATGCGATGGTCATGTTCGCCCATATGCCGTTCTCTTCTAGTCAACCTCCAGCCTGCATAGGCTCGAGTCCAAGGAGCAAGGTATAAGTAGAGAGCGAAGTCCGAAGGGCATCGCGCAAGCATGGGTAAGGTGATCGATCGGATCGGCCACCGGTGTTCGCGCGACGCAACTGTCGGGAGCAGCAGTCGTGCTGCGGCTTTTGCGTATAGGCGTGCGGCGTCCGCGAATCAAAGCTGCGCTCACGAACATAATCGTGAGAGGCAGGCCCGCGTCCATGCACAAGAGAAAGAAACGGCACCATTCCCGCAACCAGTCCGGCGTGACCGTCCTCGAGCGCGAAGCAAGGATCGATCTGGCCAAGCGCCCGGCCGATGGTCTCGGCGTCGCCTTTCTCGGCGCATCGGGAACGGTCACAGGGTCGCGTTATCTGGTGGACGATGGTGAAACTCAGATCGTTGTCGATTCCGGCCTGTTTCAAGGACCCAGGGATCTGCGCCGCCTTAATTGGGCGCCAATTCCACCCGAAGTCGCCGATGTCGGCCAAGTCCTGCTGACCCACGCTCATCTCGATCACTCGGGCGCGCTACCGCGCATGGCGCGCCTGGGCTGGGACGGTACCGTCCTTGCCACCCGGGCGACCGCGGCCCTGTGCGAGCTCCTTCTTCCCGACAGCGGTCATCTGCAGGAAAAGGATGCGGAGTTCGCCAACCGGCACGGCTTCTCCAGGCACCAGCCGGCGCTGCCGCTCTACACCCAGGCTGACGCGCGTCTGGCATTGCAGCTCTTCCGGCCGATCGAGTTCGGAGCGTGGCATGCAGTCACGGACGGCATCAGGGTGCGCTATCATCGCGCCGGCCACATCCTCGGCGCGGCGTCGATCGAGATCGACTGGAAGGGGCGGACAATCCTCTTCTCAGGCGACATCGGCCGTTACGGCGATTCGGTGATGAAAGATCCCGAGCCGCCCGCGCGCGCCGACTATGTCCTGGTGGAATCGACCTATGGCGATCGGCGCCACGAGCAGGTCGATCCGACAAAGACGCTTGGAGATCATGTCGAACGATGCGTCGAGAGAGGAGGGACGGTGGTGATCCCGGCCTTCGCCGTGGGACGGGTCCAGTCGCTTCTCTATCATTTCTCGCGTCTGCGCGCGCAGGGACGCCTCCGCGACATCCCGATCTTCCTCGACAGCCCGATGGCGATCAACGCGAGCGGGCTGATGTGCGATTTCATGGACGAGCATCGCCTGGCCCGCGCCGAGTGCGAAGCGGCGTGCAGCGTCGCGCACTATGTGCGCGAAGTGGAGGAATCCAAGGAACTCACCGCCAACCCCGCCCCAAAGGTCATCATCTCGGCCAGCGGAATGGCAACGGGCGGCCGCGTGCTCCACCATCTCAAGCGCTTCGCGCCGGATGGGAAGAACCTCATCCTCTTCTCGGGCTTCCAGGCGGCGGGCACCCGCGGCGCCGCCATGATCGGCGGCGCCCGGACGATCAAGATCCACGGCGAGTATATCCCGGTCGAAGCCGAGGTCGCCAACCTGACGATGCTCTCGGCGCATGCCGACAGCGACGAGCTCATGCGCTGGCTCGGCTCGCTGCACGAGGCCCCGCGCCACGTCTATGTCACCCATGGCGAGCCGACCGGCGCCCACGTCCTGGCGAAGCGTGTCTCGGAGGAACTGGGCTGGGCATGCAGCGTACCGGCGCTGGGTAGCTGGGGCATGCTCGCGTGAAGCCCGGGATCATCGAGAACGCCGAAGCAGAGTCTGTCGCGACGACGCTGCGGGCACGCCGCATCGGCCTGTCGGGTGCCGGTAGCGATCTGATTGCGGTCATGCGCCACGACTGTCCCGTCTGCCGCTCGGAAGGTCTTGCGTCCCGCGCGCAGGTCGCGCTGCGCGCCGGCGGGCGGGAAATCGTCGTCTCGCTGCTGCACAGTTCCGCGGAGGCTCCAGCGCCCGGCGAGATCGGCCTCTCGGAATCCGCATGGCAGCGGCTCGGCGTCAGCGAGGGCGATCCGGTCGAGATCGCGCACGCCCAGCCTCTCGCCTCGCTCGCCGAAGTGCGTCGGCGTATCTATGGCAATCGTCTCAGTGACGGGGCTTTTTCAGCGATCATCACCGACATCGCCGAGCGACGCTATAGCGATGTCCATCTCTCGGCATTCGTCACGGCCTGCTCGGCGGTCCCGCTCGATACGGACGAAACGATCAGCCTGACCAGGGCGATGGTCGATGTCGGCGAGCGATTGCAGTGGCCCGGAACGGTCATCGTCGACAAGCATAGCGTCGGTGGATTGCCGGGCAATCGCACCACGCCGATCATCGTCTCGATCATGGCCGCGGAGGGCCTGATCATGCCCAAGACATCGTCGCGGGCGATCACCTCGCCGGCCGGCACGGCGGACACGATGGAGGTGCTGGCACCTGTCGACCTCGACGTTTCCGCAATCCGCAAGGTGGTCGAGCGCGAAGGCGGCTGCATCGCCTGGGGCGGCGCCGTCAATCTCAGCCCTGCCGACGACGTGATCATCGGCGTGGAGCGCGTGCTCGATATCGATGCCGTCGGGCAGATGGTCGCCTCGGTGCTGTCCAAGAAAGTCGCGGCCGGTGCGACCCATCTGGTCATCGACATCCCGGTCGGGCCGACCGCCAAGGTCCGCGGAGCCGCTGCCGCCGACACCCTCGAGCGCGCGCTGAGCTCGGTCGCCCAAGCCTTCGGGCTTCGCACGCGCGTGATGCGCGGCCCCGGCGCGGAGCCGATCGGACGGGGCATCGGTCCGGCGCTCGAGGCGCAGGATATCCTTGCCGTGCTCCAGGGGCAGCCTGGCGCCGAGGATCTCGCCCACCGGGCCTGCGAGCTGGCGGGAGGACTGCTTGAGCTCGCGGACGCGGCCCCGGCCGGCGAAGGCTATGCGCGTGCGCGGGCGTGCCTCGAAAGCGGCCGGGCCTGGGCCAAGTTCCAACGTATCTGCGAAGCGCAGGGCGGCATGCGGGCTCCACCGGTCGCCCGGTTCCAACAGGATATGATCGCTCCCTATAGCGGCCGCCTGGTGAGTATCGACAATCGCAAGCTCGCGACGGTCGCGAAGCTTGCCGGCGCGCCGATGGCCAAGGCCGCCGGCGTCGCGCTGCAGTGTCGGCTGAACCAGATGGTGGATGCCGGGGCTCCCTTGAGCACCATTCATGCCGAGAGCCCGGGCGAGCTCGATTATGCGGCGGCCTATGCGGTGAGCGACGGGCCGATCTTCGGGATTGAAGCGCTATGAACCGTCCCGTGCTGTTCGCGCTGTCTGGCAGCGAGGCCCTGGCACAGCCGCTATCCGCCGCACTCGATGCAGAGGTCGGCACGATCGAGCATCGTCAGTTTCCCGACGGGGAAACCTATCTCAGGGTCGTAAGCGACATCAGCGACCGCGACGTCATCCTGCTGTGCAGTCTCGATCATCCGGACGCCAAGCTGTTGCCGCTGCTGTTCGCAGCCGACACCGCGCGCGATCTGGGCGCTCGCAGGATCGGGCTCGTCGCCCCCTACCTCGCTTACATGCGCCAGGACATTCGCTTCCATGCCGGCGAGGCGGTGACGTCGCGAACCTTTGCCGCGATCCTGTCCCGCCATCTCGACTGGCTGGTGACGGTCGATCCGCATCTCCACCGCTATCATGCGTTGTCGGAAATCTACCGCATCCCGACCCAGGTTGTTCATGCTGCGCGGCTTCTGGCCTCGTGGATCAAGCGCAATGTCGCTCGTCCGCTGATCATCGGTCCGGACCTGGAAAGCGAACAGTGGGTCTCGCAGGTGGCGGCCGATGCCGATGCTCCGTTTCTCGTGTGCGAGAAAATCCGGTCCGGCGACCGTGACGTCACCATCTCGATTCCGAATGCCCCAGCGTTTCTCGATCGCCAGCCGGTGCTGGTCGACGATATCGCCTCATCCGGCCGGACCCTCGCCGAGGCGGCGCGCCAGCTGGTCGGCATGGGGTTCGCGCGACCGGATTGCGTGGTCGTGCATCCGCTTTTCGCCGGCGATGCAGCGCAAGTCCTGGGTGGGCTCGTCGAGAGGATCGTGAGCACGAACGCTGTTGCGCATACCTCTAATGATATCGACGTGATGCCGGCGATTGCGGAGGCCGTTCGTCACGGAATTTGAACGGTGCGCTGCGCGTCAGTTCTTCAGTACTCAATGCTCAATGCACGATGAAAACGAACGCCCGGCAAACGCCGGGCGCATTCCCATCCATTGACCCTACACGAGCCCGAACCAATCTTCCGGGAACTTCGCTTTCGGAGAAAGTCGCGGCAGGAAAGGAGGATATGTCATGTCGCACACACGCTCTTTCCTTGATCCCTTCATCGTTGCTCGGACCCGCAGCTTGAGCCCGAAGTGAAGCCCGCCATCCTTGCATCCTGGGCGCCCGATCGCTCCGCCGTCGAGGGCCAACCGGCCCTCCGTCGCCCGCCAGCATCCCGGTGCCGGTCGACGATGTGATGGCAGCGCTGCGCTGGCTCGATCGCGCTGAGCACGGCGCAGGCAACCGGCATATATCGCCCGGTTCAGAGACCCGGCAATGAGCCGCGGCGCGTTGCGGCGCTGGCGTCAACGGGGCAGCCGGACCGTCACGGTCTCGCTGGCCTTTGCCGACATCATGGAGATTGCGCTCGCGCTGCTGTCGCTCTCTCCGGATGAACTGGCGCGGCTCGATTGGAGCTTTGCCGATCGCAAGCGCCTGCTCGATCATCTCCTGCAGTCGGGCAAACAGGCGCAGTCAGTGGACCGGGACCAGCTCGACCAGACATTGCTGCGCCTCGCGCTTCCCGCGCGCGACGTGCGACGCCTGAAACGCTTTGCGCAGCGCGAACTGCCAAAAACGGCCACGAACGCGGCTGTGATCGAACGGCTGAGCGCCGTGCTCGAGGCAGCCGATCCGGACAGGATCTAGCGCGGCTGTTCAATGGCGCTACGCCCGCCGCATGTTCCCGGAGCGCGCGCGTGCGTGCGTCATAGGCGCGCGCGAGCTGCGCGTGAACGATGATCGCCTCTGGGATCGCCGCAGCCTCGGCCGCCGCCCATTCCTGAGCCGCGCGCCTCATGCAATAATCCAGATCGTCGTCGACACTGCTCAAACCCGTCCACCTCCCAGAAGGCCCGGATACGCGCCGAGCCGAAATATCAGTCCTGTCGATCGGCAATAGCGCTCGGCCGCACCACGATCTTGAAATCGCAGTTCGACATGGGCAAGCGGATCGCGGCCGCCCGTCCACCCCGTCAACGGATCGATGAAGGGGGGACAGCGCGGCTCGAAGCGGACCCGCCACTGGCCGCGCCGGGCCCGTCCGCCCTGATTGGTCGCGATCGGCATCGGCTCGATGATCGCCACCGCATCGGGCGGGAAGGCGCCGGTGCAAACGGCACAACGCCGGCCATTATCGTTCGGCGGCGTTGACGACCGCCTGCGTGGCCCGGAACGGGTGTTCCGGACCAGCTCGTCATGCGGCGCCGCCATTGATCGGAATGCGGCGACGATGATCGTCCGGCACCTCCGATCGGGGCAGCGCGACGGTGAGCACGCCGTTCTTGAACGTCGCGGTCGCCTTGTCGCGGTCGATTCCGCGCGGAAGGCCAATGCGGCGCTCGAAGCGGCCGTAGCTCCGCTCGGAATAGCCGCGGTCCTTGTCGTCGACCTCCGCACGCTTTTCGCCGCGGATGGTCAGCGCGCCTTCCTCGATGCTGATGTCGACATCCTTTTCCTCGAGCCCAGGGAGCTCCGCAGTCACGCGAATCTCCCTATCGGTCTCGCCAAGCTCGACATGCGGCCACGCGGCGCCGCGGTCGAAGCCGCCGAAAGCCGGCACGCCAAAACCGCGAAACACGTCATCGAACAGCCGGTTCACGTCGCGATGAAGCGAAAAGAGCGGGTGGGTTGCAGCCTCGCGATCGCGCTCGGCGCCGATGGCTGCGGGAAGCCGGTTCTCCTGCCGGCTCCAGGGGATCAAATCACGGAACGCCATGACGGCTATCTCCTTGTCTGGCTAGAGTTGGGGCATGACCCGCCGGCCACCGCCCCCACGGGGACGGTGCCGGCGAGCCGATTGTGATCGCGATCAGGCCGCTTGGGCGTCCTTGGGTGCCTCGATGCGGTCATTGGCGGCACTGCCGCCGCCGCTGATCTCGATCTTGCGCGGTTTCATCGCTTCGGGAACGACCCGCTTGAGCTGGATCCGCCGCTCGAACGAACGGGTCGCGATGCCGCGATGCAGATAATCGCCCTGATCCTGGTCTTCGGCGCGCTGGCCGGTGACGGTGAGCTGATTCTGCTGGGCAACGACCTCGATATCGTTCGGCCGGAAGCCAGCGACGGCCAGTGTGATGCGATAGCTATCCTCGCCGTCCCTCACGATGTCGAACGGCGGAAAGCCGTCATCCTCGCGCTGGCCCGCTTCGAGCATGTTAAACAGGCGGTCGAAGCCAACGGTGGAGCGCCGATAGGGCGCAAAGTCAAACGTGCTTCTCATTTCCAAATCCTCCTCAGGAAGCGATCTGGGCATGAGCTGCGCCGGTGCAGGAGAGCCGGCGCCCTCTATGTCCCACCGGACCCGAACACGGCGCCCGGCGAAACCGAGTTAGAAACTCGCGACGCCATTTCAAGAGATGGAAAGACACCAAATGCGCCGGTGAAAACGCCCGTCCATCGGTGCCCTTTGCGGATGCTTTTCATAAAGCCGCACGCGAGCGGAATGGCCATCCGTCCCGGACATCGGCATTATGACGCTGCTGACACAGCATAGCTATCTACCAGCTTCCTGACCTGACAACATCGCGCGTCGGGCTTAGGAGGAAGCAGCGCGCCCATCTCCCAAGAGCACGTGCACACTCCCGGCGGCCGCGTCTCCCGGCGCCTTGCCGCCGGGAGACCAGATGGAAACGTCCGCATCGCATTGGCAAGAGCCGTCATATCGCGACGGTGGGCCGACGAAGGTTGCGATTACCCCCAGCCGTGCATCTGCGCCGCTTGATGTGCTGCGGCATTTCGGCCTTGACCTTGGACCATGGTCCTACCCGTAAGAGGCCTCCCCGATTGCGGTGCCCCGCGGCACGGCGCATCCTGATCGATATCCGGGGACTATGGGTAACAAGCGTGTCGTTCACATCGTCGATGACGAAGAGACAATTCGAAAAGCATTGGGATTCACGTTGCGGACCGCAGGCTTTGTCCTCGAGGTCTACGCTTCGGGGCCGGAATTTCTGTCGGCCCTGGGTGACGCCGAGAAAGGCTGCGTGATCCTCGACATGCACATGCCGGACATGGACGGCCTTCAGGTCCAGGCGGAGCTGACAAGACGCGGCATCGGCATGCCCGTCGTGGTGCTGACCGGAAATGGAGATCCTACGCTCGCCGTCCAGGCCATGAGGGCGGGTGCAGTCGATTTTCTCGCCAAGCCGGTCGAGAAGGCCGCGCTGCTCGGCGCAATCGACCGCGCCTTCAGCCGGCTGGAGAATATAGCCGGCCGTGCCGCCGAACAGGCCGACGCTCTGTCGAAAGCCGCGAGACTGACGCAGCGCGAACGGGCTATCCTGAGAGGGATTGCGCGAGGTCATCCCAACAACCTCATCGCAGATGAACTCGGCATCACGTCCCGCACGGTTGAGCTGGATCGGGCCAGCCTGATGATCAAACTGGGAGCCCAAAGTTTGCCCGACCTGCTACGGATCGCCTTTGCTGTGGATGTAGGCGGTTCGGCCAGTGCCGACCGGCGTTAGGCTTCACGCCCGAGCCATGCCGTATACTATGCGGATCGGGCCAACGCCAGTTCAGCAATGATCGGACAATCCGGCCGCTCGTCGCCGTGACACCGCTCGGCGAGATCGACCAGCGTGTCGCGCAGCGCCGTCAGTGCCGCGGCCTTGCGCTCAAATTCCTCGGCGCGGGCAAGGGCAAGCCGCTTCACCTCCGCGCTCGCGCGACCCATATCCGCCCAAAGGCCGAGCAAGGTGCGGATCTCCTCGATCGGGAAACCCAGATCTCGCGCATTGGCGATGAACCGAAGGCGATGGAGGTCACTCTCGCCATAGTCGCGATAGCCTGCACCCCGGCGCGGCGGCGCCGGGATGAGGCCAATCTTCTCATAATGGCGGATCATCCGCTCCGAGACCCCGCTTTGCTTCGACGCCTCCCCGATGTTCACAGCGCTTTCCGGTTGAGGCGCAGCGCGTTGGTGACCACGCTGACCGAGGAGAGCGCCATGGCGGCGGCCGCGATGATCGGCGAGAGGAGGATGCCGAACAGCGGATAGAGTGCGCCCGCCGCGACCGGCACGCCCGCGACATTGTAGATGAAAGCGAAGACGAGGTTCTGGCGGATGTTCGACATGGTCGCCTGGCTGAGCCGTCGCGCCCGGACGATGCCGGTAAGGTCGCCCTTGAGCAGGGTGACGCCTGCGCTCTCGATCGCGACGTCGGTGCCCGAGCCCATGGCGATGCCGACATCGGCGGCGGCTAGCGCGGGGGCGTCGTTGACACCATCGCCGGCCATGGCGACCACCCGTCCCTCGCGCTTGAACTTCGCGACCACGGCGCTCTTCTGATCGGGCAGCACCTCGGCTTCGACCTCGTCGATGCCCAGGCGCCGGGCGACCGCTTCCGCCGTGGTGCGGTTGTCGCCGGTCAGCATGACCACGCGAATGCCCTCCGCCTTGAGCGCGGCGAGCGCTTCGGGCGTCGTGGCCTTCACCGGATCGGCGATCGCGAAGGCGCCGCCGACCGTGCCGTCGACGCCGATGAAGATCGCGGTGGCGCCATCCCGGCGCAGTGCGTCGGCCTGGCTGGCGAGCGCCTCAGTCGCAACCCCTTCGTCGGCAAGGAACCGCGCATTGCCGAGGACGATGCGCCGCCCTTCGACCGTGCCGAGCGCGCCGCGCCCAGTCGGCGAGTCGAAGTCGATGACGTCGCTCGTGGCGATGCCGCGATCCTTCGCGGCCTCGACGATTGCCAACGCGAGCGGATGCTCGGAGGCCCGCTCGACCGAGGCGGCAAGCCGCAGCAGTTCGGCTTCGTCGAAGCCGGGCGCCGGCACGATCTGGGTGACGGCAGGCCGGCCTTCGGTGAGCGTGCCTGTCTTGTCGACGACGAGCGTGTCGACCTTTTCCATATGCTCGAGCGCTTCGGCGTTCTTGATAAGGACGCCGAGCCCGGCGCCGCGGCCGACGCCGACCATGATCGACATCGGCGTTGCGAGACCCAACGCGCAAGGACAAGCGATGATCAGCACGGCGACCGACGCCACCAGCCCGTAGGCGAAGCGCGGCTCTGGGCCCCAGATACCCCAGGCGATGAACGCGACCACCGCGACCGCGATGACCACCGGCACGAACCAGCCCGACACCTGATCGGCCATGCGCTGGATCGGCGCGCGCGAGCGCTGCGCCTCGGCGACCATCTGGACGATCCGCGCGAGCATGGTGTCGCGTCCGACCTTGTCGGCGACGATCACCAGCGCTCCGGTCTGGTTGAGCGTGCCGCCGATCACCGTGTCGGCCTTGGCCTTGGTGACGGGCATGGACTCACCGGTGACCATCGACTCGTCGAGCGAGGAGCGGCCGTCCTCGACCACGCCGTCGACCGGCACCTTCTCGCCGGGCCGCACGCGCAGGCGGTCGCCGACCGCGACCAGATCGAGGCTGATTTCCTCTTCGTTGCCATCGGAACCGATGCGGCGCGCGGTCTTGGGCGCGAGATTGAGCAGCGCCTTGATCGCGCCCGAGGTTCGCTCACGCGCGCGCAGTTCGAGCACCTGGCCGAGCAGCACGAGGACAGTGATCACCGCGGCCGCCTCGAAATAGACGGCAACCATGCCGTCCTCTCCGCGGAAGGCGGGCGGGAACAGCTGGGGCGCGAGCGTCGCGACGACGCTGTAGATCCAGGCGACCCCGGTCCCCATCGCGATCAGGGTGAACATGTTGAGGTTGCGGGTCTTGAGCGAGGTCCAGCCACGCTCGAAGAAGGGCCAGCCCGCCCAGAGCACGACGGGTGTCGCCAGCACGAACTGGATCCATACCGAGATCGACATCGGCACGAGGCGATGGATCGCGGGAAAGAGATGCGCGCCCATCTCGAGGATCAGCACCGGGAGGGCCAGCATCAGGCCGACCCGGAAGCGCCGTGTGAAATCGACCAGTTCGTGGCTGGGGCCGCTGTCGGCGGTTACTGTCGCGGGTTCGAGCGCCATGCCGCAGATCGGACAGGACCCGGGATGGTCCTGCCGGATCTCGGGATGCATAGGGCAGGTCCAGATCGTGCCTTCTGGCACCGCGACCGGCGGTGCCGGCGGGCCGAGATAGCGCTCGGGATCGGCGATGAATTTTGCCCGGCAGCCCGCGCTGCAGAAATGATAGCGTTCACCGCCATGATCGGCATGGTGCGCGGTGGTCGCCGGATCGACGGTCATGCCACAGACCGGGTCCTTGATGCCGGTCGCCGCTTTCGCGCCGCCGTGGCCGCCGCAGCAACCGCCGCCATGCGCCGCTCCATGTGTCTCGTTCATCGCCTTGCTCCTTTCGACGCCTGACGATCTAGGGTCTGACACCGTGTCAGGGTCAATACGTAATCGCCTAAGCGGCCAAATCGGCGTACCCGGTCGCTCGGCCGGGATCAGCCAAGGTCGTTCGCAACCGTAAGGCCCTGGGCCTGCGCCGGTCGATGCGCGGTAAGCAATTCGATCGCGCCGGTGATGGTCAAGAGCCGAAACGTCTCGGCCACATGCCTGAAGCCGGCCGCCGCGATCAGGCCGGGGAGCACGCCGTCGGCGTTGGGTCGGGTATCATCGATGCCATCGAGTCGCTGCACGGTCAGGCGAAAGGCGAGCCGCATGAGACCGTGCTGGCGGCCATAATCTGCGATCACCAGGCGGCCACCCGGGCGCAGCATGGCGAACATGGCGCGCAGGGTTGCCGCCTTCTCCCTGACCGGCATCTGATGCAGCACGAGACTCGATACGACAGCGTCGGCGGTGCCCGGGGCCACGTCCCTGGCAAATCCCTGACGCCAGTCAATATCGGCCTGCCGCGCAGCGGCCTTGTGCCGCGCGATGTCGAGCGCCTCGGCATCGGGATCGAGACCGATCACCTGCGTCCTGGGCTCGGCTTGCTTGAGCATCAGCGCGAAGCTGCCGGTGCCACAGCCGACGTCGACGACCGTCTCACCGGCTTTGGGCGCCAGGGCGGCGAGCATGGCGGCACGCCACCGCTTCTCCCGCGTCCACAGGCGGATCGCGCGATCATAGTCTTTCGTCGATCCGGTCCCGAGCGGCGGGGTGTAGGATTGCATTGGCTTCTCCCAACGCGAGGCGTCCGAAACGATAAGCTACATCGACATGGGCGGCGATAGTGTCCCCAGCCAGGCGACGAGCCCGAGAATGACGATCGCAAGACCGCCTTCGACGACGAGGCTCGCGCGCAGCAGCGCCTGCGCCCGTGGCGCGTCCTCTTCCTCGATCGCCTGCGCAAGTGCCGGGGTCAGGCGATAACGGTTGAGCGCGGCCAGGCCCAGCATGCCGGCGAACAGCAGCAGCTTGGCGATGAGCAGCAGGCCGTAGGTCGACTGCCCGAGCGAGGCGATGTTGCCCGGACCGACGAGGAACCAGCCGTTCACCGTCCCGGTCAGGATCAGCAGGGCGACGATGATCGTGCCGACGAGGGAGAAGCCCCGCAACGCTTCCTCGGCGAGCGTGACCCGGTCCATGTCTTGAGCGGCGAGATCGTCGGTTGCGAGCCTGGGAAGTACCAGCGCGAGGAATGCGGCAAGTGCGCCGACCCAGGCGCCGGCGGCGAGCAGATGGATGAGATCGGCGCCCAGTTGCAGCCAGCCCGCCTCGCCTTCGCCAGCCGCGCCATGCCCACTCCAGGCGAGGGTCGCGAGTGCGACCGCGCCTGCCAGAGTGGAGGCGATGAAGGCAGGACGGGATTGCCGGCGATAGAAGGGGATGGAGAGCAGAAGAACGAGGAGCGCGACGAGGCGCGCCTTCAGCGCCGTTCCCATGGACGTGCCGTTGAACAGCTCTGCGACCATGGAAAGATCAGGCTGGGTGAGCGGCAGCCCGGTCATGGCCGCTGCCTGCAACGCGAACCCCAGCGCCGACAGCAGGAGGGCGAGACAGGCGAGACCGGCCACCATTGCTACCATCGGCAGATGCCGCTGTACCATCCGGCCGCCGCCGGGCGCATAGAGCGCGAACAGCGGCAGGCCGAACAACAGGCCGAGATCGACGTAGAGCGCCCAGCGGACGGCGACGAGTGCCACGTCGTTCATGGCGTCACTTGACGGTAAAGGCGAGATTGCCCTGGATGCGGTGCGTGTCGGTCGAGACGACGTGCCAGGCGACCTGATAGCTGCCCGCCATGAGCGGCTTGGCGAGCGTCAGCACGAGCGTCTTGTCGCCTTCGACGGACGTCTTGAAGCCGGTTACCGCCATGCGATGGTTGGGCATGCCGGGCATACCGGTCATCACGATCTCGGCACCCGACAGCCTGGGCATCAGACCTTCGCTGAACGTAAGCGTAATGCGCGAGGGCGCCGAGACGCTGGCATTGGCGGCCGGAGCCGAGGATACAAGCTTGGGATGGGCATAGGCCGGAGCCGAAACACTCAGGCCTACGATGGCGATAGCTGCGAGAGGCGAAAAGAAACGCATTGGAACATTCTCCTGTGGATCCCATGAGACAATACGCAGCCGCGACCTGCACCCCTCGCAATTTTCTTTTTGTTCCCGGACAAGGGTTGCCGGACCATCCTGCGTATTGAGAAGTGAAGACGGAGAAACATCATGGACCACCTCGACGACATGCTCAGCCGGTTGCGGGAAGCGCCGCTCGATCCCCGGCTTGCCGGGCTGGACAGCCGCGTCATGGCCGAGATCGCCCGGCTCCAGGCCATGCCCCGCCTGAGCGCCACGACATTCGGTATCGCCGCGGCAGCAGCCTTGTTCCTGGGAATTGCCGGCTCGGCCGTGCCTGTGCGGTCGACCGAAGCCGGGCCGATATCGCCCTTTGACGCGCGGCTCGCGCTCGCTCCTTCGACGCTGCTGAGTTCACAATGATGCGCGACCGCCGGCTCCTGCTCCTCGTCCTGCTGACCTTTGCCGCGGCGATCGCCGGTGTGGTCATCGGCCGCGTCTATGTGGTTCCGGTGCGCCCGGTCGAAAATGAGTTGCACGACCTGCTCCATCGCGATCTGAAGCTGGACACCGCGCAACATAGCCGTCTCGAGACGATCGAGAAGAACTATGCGATCCGGCGTCAGGCACTGGAGGCCGAACTGCGCGCCGATAACGCGCGGCTCGCCGAGGCGATCGAGGCGGAGCATGGCTATGGTCCTCGGGTTGCAGGGGCGGTGGATCGCTCGCACCAGGCGATGGGCGCGCTGCAGAAGGAAACACTCGAGCATATCTTCGCGATGCGGGCCGTGCTGCGCCCGGATCAGACGGACAAGTTCGACGACGCCGTGGTGAAAGCGCTGACGGCCAAGCCCAAATGACCGCGTGCCTCCCCGACTGCTCGGACGGGGAGCTCGCGGCTCTGGCGCTTGGAGGCCGGCAAGCGGCCTATGGCGAGCTGGTCCGCCGGCATCAGGGCTGGGTGCACCGCCTCGTGCGCAGCCATATAGGTGACGGAGAGGAGGCGCTGGACGTCACGCAGGCAAGCTTCGTCGCCGCCTTCGCCGCACTCAACCGCTATGACGCTGCGCGACCCTTCCAGGTCTGGATGTCCCGGATCGTCATCAACAAATGCCATGACTGGCGGCGCCGGCGCGCGGTCCGGAACTTCTTCTCCATGGCCCTGCCGCTGGGCGAGGCGGATGACGTCGCCGATGAGGCGCCGCTACCCGACCAGGCAATCGGCGCCGAGCAGCAACTGGCAGAGGCGATGAAAGCGATCGCCGCCCTGCCCGCCTCTCTCAAAGACACGCTCATCCTGCGGACGATCGACGAGAAATCGGAAGCCGAAACCGCCGAGATTCTCGGCATCAGCCAGAAGGCAGTCGAGACCCGCCTCTACCGCGCCCGCGCACGCCTCGCGGAAATGTTGAAGAAAGTTTGAGGGGGATGAGGCCACGCTGCGTATTTCCAATAGGTCCGCCCTCTTTCTTAAAGCTGAGACAACCGAATGATTTCTGCTCTCGACCGCCGCCAGTTCCTCCGCGGCGCGGCCCTCGCCGGCGGCGGCGCAGCATTGTCAGCCTGGCTGCCGGCCTGGGCGCAGACGATCTCGCCGGGGATGCGACCGACGCTGCCGACCGTGTCGGGCGAAGACATCACGCTCACCATCGCCCGGCAGTCGATGACCATCGACGGGCGCAAGTTCCGGGCAATCGGCCTCAACGGCACGGTCCCCGCCCCGCTGATCCGGCTGCGCGAGGGCCAGCGCGTGCGGCTCAACGTCATCAATCAGCTGGAGGAGGACAGCTCGATCCACTGGCACGGGCTGATCCTGCCGGCCAATATGGACGGTGTGCCGGGCGTGTCTTTTCCGGGCATCAAGCCGGGCTCGAACTACCTCTACCAGTTCTCCGTCGTGCAAAGCGGCACCTACTGGTACCACAGCCATTCAGGCCTGCAGGAACAGGAAGGCCATTACGGCCCGATCATCATCGATCCCGCCGGTGCCGATCCGGTCGCCTATGACCGCGAGCATGTCATCGTGCTCGCCGATCACAGCGCGCTCTCGCCGCAGGCGATCTTCCGGCGCCTCAAGGTCAACCCCGGCCATTTCAATTTCCAGCGCCAGACCCTGGCCGGGCTCCTGTCGGGCAAGGATCAGCCGCTCAAGGACCGGCTCGACTGGGGCCAGATGCGGATGGACCCGGCCGACATCTCCGATGTGACCGGATCCACCTACACCTATCTCGTCAACGGCCATGGTCCGATGGACAACTGGACCGCGCTCTTCACCCCGGGCGAACGGGTGCGGCTGCGGGTCATCAATGCGTCGGCGATGACCACCTTCAACGTCCGCATCCCCGGCCTGCCGCTGACCATCGTCCAGGCCGACGGGCAGAATGTGGTGCCGGTCACCGTCGACGAGTTCCAGATTGGTGTTGCCGAGACCTACGACGTCGTTGTCAGCCCAGGC
Organism: Sphingobium sp. WTD-1; assembly: GCF_030128825.1. Lineage (NCBI taxonomy): Bacteria > Pseudomonadati > Pseudomonadota > Alphaproteobacteria > Sphingomonadales > Sphingobiaceae > Sphingobium > Sphingobium sp. WTD-1. Next base: position 356,717 of record NZ_CP119128.1, read on the forward strand.
GATGACAAGGCCTACACCCTTGTCGGCGAGGCGATCGACCGCTCGGGCATGGCGCGTGCCACGCTCGCGCCGAGGGCCGGCATGGCCGGCGAGGTGCCTCCCTTACGCAAACGGCCGCTCGCCGACATGAAGGACATGGGCATGGACATGTCCTCGATGCCGGGCATGGAAGGCATGGACATGTCGGGCGGCGCTATGCGGGGCGTCGATCCGACGGCCGAGAAGAACGCGTCCGCGCGCCTCGCGACCGGCGCGGCGGCAGCGATGGCGACCATGGACAACAGCGCCATGGCGGGCATGGACCATTCGGGGATGGATCATTCCGCGATGAGCGGGATGGATCATGGATCGATGGCCGGCATGGACCACGGCGCGATGGGCGCCGATGGCCAGATGGCGGGCATGGATCATGGCGGGCACGCGATGGGTTCGATGAAGATGCGCGACTTCTCGAACGCGCCGCAGGTGAAGCGCGATCCGAGCGTCCAGACCATCTCGCCGATGCCCGTCGACCGCACCGGCGAGCCCGGCCAGGGCCTCACCGACGTCGGCCACAAGGTGCTCGTCTACAAGGATCTGATGGCGCTCGAGCGCAATCCAGACGTGCGCGCGCCGAGCCGCAGCATCGACATCCACCTCACCGGCAACATGGAGCGGTTCATGTGGTCGTTCGACGGCGAGAAAATGTCGGACCATCACGAGCCGATCCCGTTCATCGAAGGCGAGCGGGTGCGCGTCAATCTCATCAACGACACGATGATGGGGCATCCGATCCACATCCACGGCCATTTCTTCGAGCTGGTGACCGGGCATGGCGACCATGCGCCGCGCAAGCACACCGTCATCGTCCAGCCCGGCGGCAAGGTGAGCTGGGACTTCACCGCCGACGCGGTCGGGGACTGGGCCTTCCACTGCCATCTCCTCTACCACATGCATGCAGGGATGATGCGGGTCGTGAGCGTGCGTCCGAAGGGAGACGCGCAATGACCCGCATCCTCACGCCGCTGGTGAGCGCGATCGCCCTTCTCGCCGCCGCACCCGCCTTTGCCCAGGATCATTCGATGCACGACATGCCCGGCATGGCGCCGCCGGGCGGGGCGCGGCCGGCGCAGGAGAAAAAGAAGGACAAGGCCGCCGCGCCGCGCCCCAAGCCCACTGCCAGGCCGCGCGCTCAGAAGCCAGCGCCGGACACCATGCCGGCAATGGACCATTCGCAGCACCAGACCACTCCCGCGGCGCAAGCAAATGCGGCCGGTCAGCCGCAATCCACGTCTCCCGCAATGCCGGAGATGCCGGGCATGGACCACTCCCAGCATCAGGACGGCGCGATGCCCGACATGCCCGGGATGGACCATGCGCAGCATGGCCAGACAGCGACGCCGGGAACGCCCGCCATGCCCGGCATGCAAATGACCGGCACCGCACTTCCGGCCGGCAATGCGCCCCCGCCGCCGCCCCCAGGCGACCACTTCGCCGATCGGGATTTTCCCGGCGGCGAGATGGCGCGCTCGCGCGACATCATGATGAAGGACAGCGGCGGCAACAATTTCGGGCAGGTGCTGCTCAACCTGTTCGAGTATCAGGCGCATAGCGGCCGCGATGGCTATCGCTGGGATGGCGAAGGCTTTTACGGCGGCGACATCAACCGCCTCTGGCTCAAGAGCGAGGGCGAAGGCGAGTTCGGCCGCGGCATCGACAGCGCCGAGGTGCAGGTGCTCTACAGCCGGGCCATCGACCCCTATTTCAATCTTCAGGGCGGTATCCGCCAGGACTTCGGCCGCGGGCCCGACCGCACCTACGCGACGATCGGCGTCGAGGGCCTGGCTCCTGGCATGTTCGAGGTCGAAGGCGCGCTGTTCCTCTCGACCAAGGGCGATGTTCTGGGCCGGGTCGAGGGCTATTACGACCAGCGCATCACCCAGCGCCTGATCTTGCAGCCGCGCGCCGAGGTCAATTTCGCCGCGCAGGATATTCCGGAGAACGACATCGGTTCGGGGCTGGTCAACATAGAGCTCGGCGCGCGCCTGCGCTACGAATTCAGCCGCCAGTTCGCACCTTACATCGGCGTTTCCTATCTGCGCAAAGCCGGAGACACGGCGCGGCTGTCGAGGCTTGCGGGCGAGGACGTCCATGCCACCAGCTTCGTCGCCGGCGTTCGCTTCTGGTTTTAGCATCAGGACGGCTGATGGCGGGGGCGAACAAGAGAGCGGGGCGTTACACTCATACCCAGGTCGGCCGGCGCCGAGCGAAGGAGATACGCCATGGACCATTCGTCCCACATGAACACCCGGAAGATGGGTGCCTATTGGAGCCTTGCCGTTCAGACCGTCATCAGCGGCGTCATCATGTATCTGGTGATGTTCGTCATGATCGACGGGCTCGACAGCTTCTACAACAACCTCAACATGCTCTACATGACGCTGATGATGGTCGCACCGATGGTGGTGCTGATGATCCTCGCCATGCGACACATGTTCGTGTCGAAGGCCGCCAACATCGCGCTGATCGCCGCGTCGCTGGTCGCCTTCTTCGGCAGCTTTGCACTCATCCGCACCCAGACCACGATCGGCGACACGGCCTTTCTGCGCTCGATGATCCCGCATCATTCCGGGGCGATCCTGATGTGCCAGGAAGCAAAGCTCAGCGATCCGGAAGTCATCCGGCTTTGCGAAGCGATCAAGCGCTCGCAGCGGCAGGAAATCGACGAGATGAAGGCCATACTCGCGCGGCGCTGAGTGGCACGGTCGGGCTACGCCCGGATACGTGCGCCCGGCCAGGTATGTGAGCCGGCCGATGGTCGACACGAGGCGCGGGGCGGACGAGATTGCCAGGGAGGTGGTGCGGCTTGCGCCTTTGTTCCTGCGACAGGCTGGCGGCCATGTCCTGACGCTGCTCGATCCTGCCGGGATCGTGCTGAGCTATAATGAAGAAGGCGAGCGTGCCGAATGCTGGCCCCTCGATCGCGTCCTGGGACAGCCCCATGACCTGTTCTACCCGCCCGACGAGATTGCGGCCGGCCGCCCGTGCGCAGACCTGGCGGCCGCCCTTCACGAAGGCACGCTGGAGCGCGAAGCGTGGCGGGTCTGCGAGAACGGAGCGGAGTATCTCGCGCGCCTGACGATCAGCGCCCTGTTCGAAGGCGACGCACATCGAGGCTTTGCCTGCATCAGTCGCGATGTCACCGACGAGGCGGCGGTCCGGGCGTCAATCGAGACCCGCGAGCAGCATCTCCAGTCGATCCTGGCGACCGTCCCCGATGCGATGATCATCATCGACGAGACCGGCGACATCACGTCGTTCAGCGCGGCCGCCCAACGCCTGTTCGGCTATTCGGAAACCGAGCTCGTCGGCCGCAACGTCTCCTGCCTGATGCCCCAGCCCGATCGCGACCGGCATGACGAATATATCGCGCATTATCTCCAGACCGGCGAGCGCCGGATCATCGGCCTCGGCCGCGTCGTGGTCGGCCAGCGCCGCGACGGCTCGACCTTCCCGATGCAGCTGTCGGTTGGCGAGGCCGGTGAAGACGGGCAGCGGTTGTTCACCGGCTTCATCCGGGATCTCACCGCCAAGGAGCTGGATGAGCTCAGGCTCAAGGAACTGCAGGCAGAGCTGGTCCATGTCTCCCGGCTGAGCGCGATGGGCACGATGGCCTCGACCCTCGCGCATGAGCTCAACCAGCCGCTTGCCGCGGTCGCGCTCTATCTCGAGACGATCCGCGACATGCTCGACGAGCGGGACGACGAACCCTTCGTGTCGCTACGGTCGGTGATGGATGATGCGGCACAGGAAACGCTGCGGGCCGGCCATATCGTCCGGCGCCTGCGCCATTTCGTCGCCCGCGGCGAGGTCGACAAGAGCCTCCACGATCTGCCGCAGGTTGTCGCCGAGGCGAGCGAGCTCGCGCTGGTCGGTGCACGCGAGCGCGGCATCCGCAGCTTCTTCGCGGTCGATCCCGCCGCGACGCCGGTTCTCGTCGACAGGGTGCAGATCCAGCAGGTGCTGGTCAACCTGATGCGCAACGCCATCGAGGCGATGGCGGCGTGTCCTGTTCGCGACCTCAAGGTAGCGACCAGGTTGCGCCCTGACGGGCTGATCGAGGTGACCGTGGAGGATACCGGCCCCGGCATCGCCGACGAGGTCCGGGAGCAGCTCTTCACGGCGTTCAAGTCGACAAAGGCCGACGGCATGGGCCTCGGCCTTTCGATCTGCCGGACCATCATCGAAGCGCATGGGGGCCGTATCTGGATGGAGCGCCCCGACCGCGGCGGCGCGCGCTTTCATTTTACCTTGATCCATGCGCGGGCGGAGGAGGAACATGGGGGATAGACGCGTCATCCATCTGGTCGACGACGAGAAGAGCATCCGCAAGGCGGCGAGCTTTGCGCTCAAGACCGCGGGCTACGACGTCGTGACCTATGCCTCGGGCGTGGAGTTTCTCAAGGAGGCGAAGTCGGCGGCCGTCGGCTGCGTCATCCTCGACGTGCGCATGCCCGAGATGGACGGTCTCGAGATTCAGGCCGCCATGGCAGCACGCGGGGTCAATATGCCGGTCATCGTCCTGACCGGCCATGGCGACGTGTCGGTTGCGGTGCAGGCCATGAAAGGCGGCGCGGTCGACTTTCTCGAGAAGCCCTTCGAGAAAGCCGCCCTGCTCGGCGCCGTCAGCCGCGCGTTCGCGCGTCTCGACGATGTCGACCTTCGCACTCTGGAAACCTCTGAAGCCGGCGTGCGGGTCGCTGCACTGACGCCCCGGGAGCGTGAAGTGCTGGAAGGGCTGGCGAACGGCCTGCCCAATAAGACGATCGCCTATGACCTGGGCTGTTCATCGCGAACGGTCGAGGTCCATCGCGCGAGCCTGATGGCCAAGCTCGAGGTCCGCAATTTGTCCGAAGCCCTGCGGATCGCCTTTGCCGCGGGCATGGGCCGCAAGCCGAAGTGACTGCGACCTCTACGTAGCGACGGGACGAGGCGCGATATGCGATCGATGGTGCAATCGTCACACGGGTGTCCGCTTCTCGCAATGCCATCGGTCCGTTCCACTCAGCATGATGGCAGATACACCATCCTCGTCTCCGACGACGATCCCGGCGTGCGGCGTGGCCTCCAGCTGCTGCTGAGATCGCGCGGCTATGCCGTGTGGGGATATACGACCGGCCACGCGCTGTTGGCCGACCCCCGCGCGAAGGAGGCAGACTGCGTCATCCTCGACTATCGCATGCCCGACATCGACGGATTCGCGATGCTGCGTCACCTTCGCGAGATCGGATGGTCGGGACGCGCGATCATGATCTCAGGCTTTCATGACACGCTGCTGGCCTCGCGGGCCGCTGAGGCGGGCTTCGATCATGTTCTCGCAAAGCCGCTGATCGGCAGGGCTTTGCTCGAAGCGTTGGACCGGCACCGCATCGAGACGCTTCGAAAGCATTGAATTGTGGCGGCCGGCCCCCGGCAGCCTCAGCCCGGCGCGATGTGGAAAGCCGATCTGCGCCGTCAAAGCCAGTGGCTACGTTTGAACCGGATGTAGAGCCCAATGCAGACCGCAGCGATGACGCCGAGGATGACGAAATATCCCCATTGCGTCTTCAGTTCGGGCATATTCTCGAAATTCATGCCGTAGATTCCGGCAATCGCGGTAGGCACCGCGAGGATCGCTGCCCGGGCGGCAAGCTAACGGGTGATCGCACCTTGGCGCTGCTGTTCGAGCAGGTGACTCGCCTCGAACACCGAGATCAGGATGTCGCGGATGCCGGTGATGGCGCTCTCAACCCTGAGCATGTGATCGAGCAAATCACGGAAATAGGGTTTGGAGGCCTCATCAAGCCGCGGAAGCTGCAGGTTCACCAGCTTGCGACCGACCTCGAGCATGGGTCCGAGCACGCGTTGGAAGCGGACGAGCTCACGCCGCAGCGTGAAAATCCGGGTCACCTCCTCGCGGGTGAGAAAGGCTGCAAGCATGCGCTGCTCCATCTTGAGGACGTCCTCCTCGATCGCCTCGACGATCGGGAAATAGCCATCGACGATGAAGTCCAGAATGGCATGGAGCACATAGTCCGGGCCCTCGCGCAGCAGCTCGGGCGTGATTTCGAGATGCGCGCGAAGCTCGCTGTGCGAACGTGCCGAACCCTGCCGAACGGTGATCAGGAAACTCTTGCCCAGGAAAATCGCGGTGGAGCCGTAGGCGATATGATCGCCTTCAAGATGTGCCGTCCTGGCGACGATGAACAACTGGTCACCGTAGACGTCGAGCTTGGAAATCTGGTGGCCGTTGCCGGCATCTTCCACGGCAAGCGGGTGAAGGCCGTAATTTCCGGCGATGTCGGCAAGTTCTGTCTCGGTGGGCTGGGAGAGGCCGATCCACACAAAGTCATCCTTGGCGATATGCTCGCACGCCGGATCGATCAGGGTCACCGGCCGTAGCCGTTTGCCCTCGTGATAAAGAAAGGCGGCGACGACGCTCATGGCACTTTCCGGTGCCGCCACTGCGGCGGCGACCGGAAGCCGTGTGCCTGGCCCATTGAGACGCGCGCACGAGCAGACGCGCCTCATTCTTCAAGCCCAGTCGCAGGAAGAAGAAAGCGGCGCGCAGCAATTCGAGCGAGAGCTTGTAGAAAAAGCGGCGGAGCGTTGGGTTTCGCAGAAGGCCGCTCCCGTTCATGACGCGCGTGGCTGGGCGGCGCGCTGCCACATCAAGGGCACGCAGACTGCGAAGGTCCGCGCACCCTTGATTGGCGACCGCGAAGGTTTTCCTCTCTTGCGATGGTACCAAGCGATTGCCCGTTTGGCGCTTCGGCAATCGTGTCGGATGGCTATACCTAAGTATCGGATAGCGGCGCTGACGACAGGGGTTGCCGGGCCCCGGTGAGGCGCATCGCACCGCGCGGAGACGAAAGCTGGAAGACGGGAAAGCTCAACTGTCGAAAGCGACCGAGCGCGCGAGCGCTTCCTGGGACTGCAGAAAGGCGAGCCGCGATTGCAGCGCCGCCTGGACAACGCCGAAAGCGTCACCCCCCAGAGTCACGCGCAGCGGCGGATGGTCGCTGGTTGCGACATCGACGATCGCTTGCGCGATCTTTTGCGGGTCGAGCGTGTAGAGCTCGTTTCCGGCGGTCTCGAACATCTTGCGGATATCGCCGGCGGGCGTATCGCGATAGGCGGCGATCTCGCTGGCGAATTGCAGGTTGTGGCTGAAGCTGGTGCGCGCGCCACCCGGCTCGATCAGCGTCACGAACAGGTTGAAGGGTTCAAGCTCCTGGCGGAGGCATTCGCTGAAGCCCTCCAGGCCCCATTTGGCCGCATGATAGAGACTGCTCGTCGGAAGCGAGCCCTGACCGCTGGCGCTGGAGATCTGGATGATCCGGCCGCTCCCGCGCAGGCGCATCGCGGGGACAAAGGCGCGGGTGATGTGGATGGGCGCCATGAGATTGAGCGCGATCTGGCCTTCGACCTCGGCGTCCGACATCTCTTCGGTGGCGCCGATCACGCCGCCGCCGGCGTTGTTGACCAGAATATCGACGGGTCGACGCGCCTGCGCCCGGGCCACGACCGCAGCAATATCGTCCTTGACCGTGACGTCGAGCGCTTCGACGCGCAGCTGGCTCGGATATTTCGCCGCAAGGTCGTCGAGGCTTTCGGGCCTGCGAGCCGTCGCGGTAAGGTCGTCGCCCGCGGCCAGGATCAGTTCGGCCAGATGGCGGCCAATGCCGCTGGACGCGCCCGTGAGAAACCAGTGATTGGACATATGCTGCTCCATATATTACCAACTGGTAGGTAACTTCATGTGTGGAATGCGTCAATGCCGGGAGGTGTGATGAAGGAACGAACCAGGCGGAATGCCGCACAGAGCCGCGAGAGGCTCCTGGCTGCAGCGACCGAGGAGTTCGCGTCCCATGGGCTGGCGGGCGCGCGGATCGATCGCATTGCGCAGGCGGCGGGTATCAGCAAGCCGATGCTCTACACCTATTTCGGGGACAAGGAGGCGCTCTTCGATGCCGCGCTGACGCAGGAAGTGATGGACGCGGCGCAGGCCGATCGCTTCGATCCCGATGATCTTGAGGGTTATGCGGGGCGCACCTATGACTTGCTGGTCGAGCGCCCGCGCTTGTGGAGGCTGCTGACCTGGCATCATTTGGAGCGTGGCCAGGATGTTCTGATGCTCCCGGCCGGCGAGGTCCTTCTCGGGGAGAAGCTGGACGGGATCGCAGCGGCGCAGGCCGAGGGGCGGATCGTCGCCGACTTCACGCCCATGGACGTCGTCCGGCTTGTCGCCGCCCTCACCCAGCTCTGGTGCATGACCGGAGCCGCACGCGACGCTACCGAGCATGCGGCGCGCAGGGCGACGATCATGCGGGCGGTGGGGCGACTGCTGCGCGTGTGATCGTGCGAGGCGCGCGTTGCCCGCCCGCGCGCCGATCAGGACACAGCAAGCTCCATCGCACCCCGCGACATTACCCGACCGCGAAGATACGGCGGCTCATCTGCTCGCGCTGCCCGTGGGCACGGCGGGCCGAGCGACGATCAGAATTGCGCGGCCACAGCCGAACCGGAGTGGATCGGCAAGTGAGCCCGTCGCAGCGCGATGACCTCAGGTCGCAGGCCTTGATGCGCGACGTTTCGTCAGCAGTCGTTTGAGATCCTTCGCAAGGCGATAAAACAGAATGACGATCCCGGTGACCACGATGAGCAACGTCGCCGATGCAGCGACAACGATCAGTGGATGGTTGTAACTGCGCGAGGCGCCAAGGTTCATGATATGGATTTTGTAAAAGAAATCATAGAAGTCCCACAGGTCCGAACGGCGACTGAGCACCTCTCCGGTGAACGGATCCAGATAGAGGCGACTATGCTCCTTGTCGGCGAAGCTGGCGCGCCACAGCGGCCCGCCGACCTGCGCTTCCTCGGGCGCCGTTTCCTGATAGTCGACCGCCTGCAGCCCGCCGGATCCTTTGTAGGACATCAGAGCATAGCGCCGAGCGTCTGCCAGACTGATCTCATCGACATTTTCGCCAGTGTAGGCGTTCCACCAGCTTTCGCTTCCGCCCCGCGCCTTGAGGACCCATATCGGACCGCGCGGCGTATTTTTGAGCGTGGCCTCGTTGAGGTTCCTTCTCACGATCTGGCTTTTGAGCCATGCGAGCATGGAATCTTTTGCCATCATGGGCGTCGTCGTCGCTCTCGGCAGCATCGTCTACCGGGCCAGCATCCGCCGGTCATCAACGTAGGGGTCACGACGGTGGAGCGAGCGGTCGGCTCTTCAAGCCCAACGCGATCGGCTCATTTCTCGCTCACCAGTCGTGAACTAACGGCAAATTTGTCAGAATTTGAGGGTGAAAGTGATTTATGGCCCTCATTTTTGTTTCAAGCAGCGCCTGCCGAATGCATCTCTGCGATTGATGTCTTCTGCAAAAGCTTGTTGGCATCGGATGCTCGCTGATCACACCTAACCCGTAATCGTGCCTCTGGCTGACATACCCGACAAACGTATAAGCTCGCCATGCGCGCGCGTCACCAACCCAATTCCGCGTGCGATCCCAAGCGCACAAGCTGCAAGGTGTCGTCATCGGGCTTGCGGTAAATCAGCACGAGGTCGGGCTTTATGTGGCAATCGCGATGGTCGCGCCAGTCGCCGGTCAGCGCATGGTCGCGGTGGCGCGGTTCAAGCGGCTCGTCGGATGCCAGCGCCTCGATGATCGGGATCAGGTCAGCGTCCAGCGTCTTGGCGTGCTGCCCCTTCTTCTCCCGCTTGTAGTCGCGCTTGAACCGCCCGAAGCGTTCAATCGTCCGCATTGAGGTCGGCCATCAGGTCGACCACCGTGGCGAACCGCTTGCCCTTTCCCTCGCGCGCTTCCTTCATGGCCTCGATCGTCTCGGCATTGGGCACCAGCGGTTCAAACGGCAAGGCCTTGTCGCGGGCAACGCGGGTCAGCATCAGGCGCACGGCATCGGAGACGGTCAGCCCCATAGCAGCCAGCACGGTCGCGGCTTCCTCCTTCACCGCTCCGTCGATCCGGGTCTGCACAAGAGCGTTTGCGGCCATGTCGATTTCCTTTCTGCATGACGATGTAATGCAAGCGAACGCAAAGTGCAATCAGGCAAAGCCCCGGCTATCGACATGGCGACCGGGCTTCGCGTTTTTCACCTTCAATGCTGTGAGTGCCATCGGTTCGGGGCCCTGATCGGGAATGTTGGGGCCGTTCTCACACTTTCGGTGGGCAAACGGTCCCACAATCGTTCCCACATTTTGGGGCAAATTCAGGCAAATCAGGGAGACGACCGCGAACAACTTACAAGACAAATCGTTGCTTTTTCAGTGTAGGTAGGGGTAGGGACGCCATCAGCTCGCTTGACACAAGGTTCTACACTCGACAGCGGGGTCCTCTACCACCGGGCAATTCTGCAGGATGCTGCAAACCGCGCGATATCAATGGCGGGCGAAAATTCGCTGACCGGCGCTGCCGAAGGCCACCACCGTATAGGGTTGGCGGGCAGCGCCTGCCACTTCCATGCCCTCCGAACCGATCGGCATCCCCGCAACCGCAATGCCTTTGACGCCCGCAGGACGGGTCGCCAGCAAGCGCTTGACGTCGGATATCGGGACATGGCCCTCGATCATATAGCCATCGACGATCGCGCTGTGGCAAGATGCCAGCGTCCGGGGCATGCCGGCCTTGCGCTGAAGCTCGCTGCGCGACGCATCGTCACGCATGACGACCTTGCGTCCCAGCTTCGCGCGCACGGCCTGCGCCCACTTCTCGCAACATCCACATCCCGGATCCCGGTGGACGACGATATCACTGGCCGCAAGCGCTACGCCGGGCATGGCGAGGAACAGCAAGGCGACGAATAGGCGGGTCTTCATGAAATGACTCCCGGAAGAACGATAAGCATGGGGCAGAGGCCCCTTCTTTTCTATACGCATCAATGCGCCCCTCCCCTCATCACGCAGATGATTTTACGATGGCGGGCGGCCTCCAGGCTAGCGGCAGGGACACAAGCAGCGCTAGCGATAGACCACCAATCCCCCACAGAACGAGCGGCTGCGCCCCGGGAGCGACGATGGCTATCGCCAGCGGCGCGAGCGCCTGCCCGATGCTGGCGGCGGAATGCTGGAAACCGAGCTTCACGCCTGAAGGGGCCCCGCCGCCGCTGATCCAGAAGCTGGTGACCAATCGAAGGGTTGCCGAGCTCCAGCCGGCAGCAACGATGATCCCACTGAGCTCGGCCATACTCGCGGCGACAGGAAACATGAAAAGTGCCACAGCCAGCAGGCCCAGCGTCAATCCGGCAAGCCGCCTCGGCACAGTGACCAGCCAATCCAGCTTTGCATGGAAGATCTGTGCCGCCAGCATGCCCAATCCGCAGAGACTGAGCATCCAGGCGATCTCTTCGCGGCTCAGCGAAATGGCGCTCCGCGTCACCAGGAGATTGACATGCATCGCCGCCAGTCCGCCGCCCGCGACGATCGTGATAAAAAGCAGGATCAACGTCGCGCCGAGCGTAGGCGCGGGCAGGTCTCCGCCATCGATGCAAGGTGCACACCAGCGCGGCAGACGCACGGCGCAAAGCGCCGCCCCGACGGCACCGATGCCGAGAGCGAGGATCATGAGGGGAGCGCGGGGCAGGATCGCGGCCGAGACCTCCGCCACCAGCGGACCGGCGAGATCGCCCAGAAACACGAAGGCGGTCAGCCAGGTGAAGCGGCGCGCCTGGTCCGCGCGCCCGCTTGCGGCAAAGCTCGCGCAGAGCAAGCCCAACGGTATGATGGCGGCCGACGCCATCCCCGCCACCAGACGCAATGCATAAAGCTCAGGCAACCCGACGAGGCCGATCGGCGCGGTCACCAGCGCGAGGATGACCAGCGCTGCGCGCAACATCGCCCGATAGTCGACCCGGTCCGCGATCCAGCCCCAGAGCGGCGCCGCCAGCAAGGCTGCCAGGGGATGGACCGCGGTCAGGCTCGCGACGTGAAAATCATGAGCGCTTGACGATAGCGCGCCACGAGCCGGGTCGACCAGTGCCGGAAGGAAGGCGAGAATGGCCGTCTGTCCCGCCGACGCCGCAGCCGCCGCGAGCAACAAGACGAAAAAGGAGGCCGGCCAGCGACCGTTGGCTTGCGATCCAGCCTTGTCACGCGGCGCGTTCGCGGTCGATCCCTCGAGTGGCCATCCGCGGATCACCACCAGGCGCGCAAGCCGATCACCAGCCTGTGTTCGGAAGGCCCTTCCCTGCGCAGGCGACGGAAATCGGCCGTGCCGTCAAATGCGCGCTCCCAGACGAAGCCGATATAGGGCGCGAACTTGCGCGACACCTCGTAGCGCAACCGTCCGCTCAGCTCGACATTGCTGAAGCCGCTGCCGAGCTGCCGATCGCTCGACCGCTTCGAATAGATATTGGTTTCCACCTGCGGCGTAAGGATCAACCGATTGGTGAACAGGACCTCATAGGAGGCCTTGGCGCGCGCCGCGAGACGCCCATCGGTTCCTACATAGCCGGTGAGCTGGACGTCGAACCAATAGGGCGCCAGTCCCTCGACGCCGGCGGCGAGCCAGGTGGTCGCACCCTTGCCGAGATCCTGCCTGACCCCGAGCAGCGTGCCCCAGAACGGGTTCTTGCTGTGCCACCACAGCGCCTCGACGCTGCTCTCCGGATCGAGACGTTGGTCGCGGGAGTTCTTGAGGCCCTGGCTGCGCAGCCAGAGCTTGTCATTGTCCTGACCCTTGGTGACGAGCACGGTCCAACCCACGCCCTGACCCTCGTTGCCGCTGGCGAATTCGAGCTCATCGACAAGTATCTTGGGGATCGAGAGCTTGTCGGCCATCTCATAGCCCGGCAGCGTCGAGTTGCGATAGCCGTCGGCATAATCGTCCGAGTTGCGCGCGTCCGGCGGGGCCTTGCCACCCTGCATCGAGCCCATGTCCATCGTGGCGCCGTTACCGGACGCCTTCGTGTCGGTCATATCCATGCCCGGCATGTCCATGCCCGCATGGTCCTGAGAGCCTTGCGCGGAAGGGGTGTGCTGAGCGGGAGTGGCCGTTTGGGCAGGGGTGGCGGCGGGCGACGGGGGCGAGGCCTCCTGCGCGAGGGCGGGAGCCGTGATCGCCGGCGCCAGGAAGAGGGCAGCGCCAAGAGCGATGCCGCGCGAGGGGAAAATCCGGATCATGCGACCACCACCTCCCGGAACATGCCGGCCGCCATGTGATAGAGCAGATGGCAGTGGAAGGCCCATCGGCCCATGGCGTCGGCGGTGACGCGGAAGCTCACCCGCTGGGCGGGCTGGACCACGACCGTATGCTTGCGGACCTGGAAGGCGCCGTCCGGGCCTTCGACATCGCTCCACATGCCGTGCAGATGCATCGGATGCGCCATCATCGTGTCGTTGACGAAGGTGACGCGCAGCCGCTCGTTTGGCTTGAAATGAAGCGGCCTGGAATCGTTGAGCTTGATGCCGTCGAGCGACCAGATGAACCGTTCCATATTGCCCGTCAGATGCAGCTCGATGTCGCGCTCGGGCTCGCGCGGGTCGGGATCGCCGCCCGGCGTGCGCAGATCGGCCAGCGTCAGCACGCGCCAGCCGCGCCCGCGCAGCCCGGCGCCGGGATCGTCGAGATTGGTGCGCGGATAGTCGACGCGCATGTCGGTATTGGCGCCATATTCGGTGCGGGCGTGCCGTGCCGTGGCCGGCATCTCGGTCATGCCGTGCCCGGCATGCGCGTCGCCTCCCATTGCGCCCATCGTCGCCATCGCGCCCATCATGTCGACCGGCTCGAGCCAGGTCCGGGCATCGAGCGGCGGCACGGCTGCCGCCATGCCCGGGGCCGGTGCGATCGTGCCACGCGCATAGCCGCTCCGATCGATCGCCTGCGCGAAGATGGTGCGGGCGCCGCCCTCGGGCATGGTGAACTCGACGTCGTAGGTCTCGCCCGGGCCGATCCGGAATTCCTCGACCGTGACCGGCTCGACCGGCTGCCCGTCGGTCGATACGACCGTCAGCTCGACCCCGGGGATCCGCACGTCGAAGAACGTCGCCGTCCCCGCGCCGACGAAGCGCAGGCGCACGCGCTCGCCGGGCGCGGCGATACCGGTCCAGTTGCCGGCGGGCGGCGCGCCGTTCATCAGATAGGTGTAGGTCGCGGCAGAGACATCGCTGTAGTCGGTCGGGTTCATCCGTGAGCTGTTCCACATCCGCCGCCGCTCGAGCGCCTTGCCCAAGCCCATGGTGCCGACATCCTTGAGGAAATCGCCGGCGGTCGGCTGCGCAAAATTATAGTAGCTGCTCTGCTTCTTGAGATTGAGGAAGATCTGCAACGGCGGCTCGTCCGACCAGTCGCTGAGCACGATGCAATAGTCGCGATCGGGCGCCCGCGCCGTCGGCACCTGTTTTGGCTCCACGATGATCGCTCCATAGAGTCCCGTCTGCTCGGCGAGCGTGTGAGCGTGATACCAGTAGGTTCCGCTCTGGCGGACCTCGAAGCGATAGGTGAAGGTCTCGCCCGGCGCGATGCCGGCAAAGCTGATGCCGGGCACGCCGTCCATCTCCGCCGGCACGATGATGCCGTGCCAATGGATGCTCGACATCTCCTTGAGGCCGTTGCGTACGCGCAGCGTGACCGTGTCGCCTTCGCGCAGGCGCAGGACCGGCGCGGGCACGCTGCCGTTCACGGCGGTCGCGATACGGCGTTTGCCGGTGAAGTTGACCGGCAGCTCGGCGATCTCGAGGTCGAACTCGGTCCCGCTCAGCTCAGCGGGCAAGGTTGGTGCGGATCGCGCGAGAAGCGCCGGGGCGAAACCGGCGACCGCGCCGCCGATCGCCAGCCCCTGGACGAAACGGCGCCGCGCGATCGGCCGGATATGTAAGGGAGACATGAACTGTACTTTCGCGAAGTCGGCTTCAGGCGAGGTCGAGGACGATCCGGCCCTCGATGTCGCCATGATGCATGCGGGAGAAGACGTCGTTGATGTTCTCGAGCCTGTCCGCATGGACCGTGGCCTTGACCTTGCCCTCGCCGGCGAACGCCAGTGCCTCGAGCAGATCGAGCCGCGTGCCAACGATCGAGCCGCGCACGGTAATGCCGTTCAGCACGGTGTCGAAGATCGACAACGGGAAGTCGCCCGGCGGCAGGCCGTTGAGCGCGACCGTGCCGCCGCGCCGGACCATGCCGAGCGCCTGCTGGAACGCCTTGGGCGAAACGGCGGTCACCAGCGCCCCGTGCGCGCCGCCAATGGCTTTCTTGAGCGCTGCCGAAGGGTCCTCGTTGCGCGCGTTGACCGTCAGTGTGGCGCCAAGGCGTGTAGCGAGGTCGAGCTTGCTATCGTCGATGTCGACCGCGGCCACATTGAGACCCATGGCTCGGGCATATTGCACCGCCATGTGGCCGAGCCCGCCAATGCCGGAGACGACCACCCACTCGCCGGGTCGGGCCTCGGTGGCCTTCAATCCCTTGTAGACGGTGACGCCCGCGCAGAGGATCGGCGCAATGTCGAGGAAGTCGACATTGTCGGGAAGGTGACCAACATAGTTGGGATCGGCGAGGACATATTCGGCAAAGCTGCCATTGACCGAATAGCCGGTGTTCTGCTGTTCGTGGCAAAGCGTCTCCCAGCCACCCAGGCAATGCACGCAGTGCCCGCAGGCGGTGTAGAGCCAGGGCACACCGACCCGGTCGCCTTCCTTCACATGGGTGACGCCTGCACCGACGGCGGCGACATGCCCGACGCCTTCATGGCCAGGAATGAAGGGCGGGTTGGGCTTGACCGGCCAGTCTCCTTCTGCCGCGTGCAGGTCGGTATGGCACACGCCGGTTGCCGCAATCTTGACCAGGATCTGCCCGGGGCCGACCGCCGGGATCGGCGCCTCCTCGATGACCAGGGGCTTGCCGAATTCGCGGACGACCGCCGCTTTCATGGTTTTCGCCATGTCCGTTTCTCCTTTTAAGCGGGGGGTCAGAATAGGCCGAGCGCGTGCTCGTCATAGGAGACGAGCAGATTCTTGGTCTGCTGATAATGATCGAGCATCATCCGGTGGTTTTCACGCCCGAAGCCCGATGCCTTGTATCCGCCGAAGGCGGCATGGGCGGGGTACTGATGATAGCAGTTGGTCCAGACCCGCCCGGCCTCGATCGCGCGGCCGAGCCGGTAGGCGGTGTTGCCGCTCCGGGTCCAGACGCCCGCGCCAAGACCGTAGGCGGTGTCATTGGCAAGTGCGATCGCCTCCTCGACCGTCTTGAACGTGGTGACCGACAGGACGGGACCGAAGATCTCCTCCTGGAAGATGCGCATGTGGTTCTGACCCACGAACACGGTCGGCTGCACGAAATAGCCCTGGTCGAGCGCACCGCCCGGCAGCGCCCTGGCGCCACCGACCAGACACTGCGCGCCCTCGGCCTTGCCGATATCGATATAGCCCAGGATCTTGTGGAGCTGGTCCTCCGACGCCTGCGCGCCGACCTGGACCGACGGGTCGAGCGGATCGCCCTGGCGGATCGCGGCGACGCGCGCCACGGCGCGCTCGATGAAGCGGTCGAAGATCGACTCATGGATCAGGGCGCGCGACGGGCAGGTACAGACCTCGCCCTTGTTGAAGGCGAACAAAGTAAAGCCTTCGAGCGCCTTGTCGAAGAAGGCATCGTCCTCGTCGAGCACGTCCGCCATGAAGATGTTGGGCGACTTGCCGCCAAGCTCCATCGTCTGGGGGATCAGATGGTCCGCCGCGGCGTGCATGATCTGCTTGCCGGTGACGGTCTCGCCGGTGAACGAGACCTTGGCGATGCGCGGATTGGCGGCGATCGCCTGGCCAACGGTCCGTCCCGGGCCGGTAACGACATTGAGCACGCCGGGCGGCAGGATGTCGGCGGTGAGCTCGGCGAACATCAGCAAGGTGAGCGGCGTCTGGGATGCGGGTTTGATGACGGTGCAGTTGCCCGCCGCCAGCGCCGGGGCGATCTTCCACGCCGCCATCAGCAGCGGGAAGTTCCACGGGATGATCTGGCCGACGACGCCGAGCGGCTCGCGGAAATGATAGGCGATGGTGTCCGCATCGATCGTCGAGATGCCGCCTTCCTCCGCCCGGATGCAGCCGGCGAAGTAGCGGAAATGGTCGATCGCGAGCGGCACGTCGGCAGCGCGCGTCTCGCGGATCGGCTTGCCATTGTCGATCGTCTCGGCAAGTGCCAGCAACTCCAGATTGTCTTCGAGCCGGTCGGCGACGCGATTGAGAATCCTGGCGCGTTCGGCGGGCGCGATCCTTGCCCATTGATCCTTGGCGGCGTGCGCCGCATCGAGCGCGCGCTCGACATCTTCCGGCGTCGACAGCGCGAACTCTGCGATCTGGGCGCCATTGATCGGGCTCGTGTCGGCGAAATACTCGCCGCCCGCAGGAGCGCTCCAGCGGCCTCCGATGAAATTATCATAGCGGTGTCGGAAGGAGGCCGCCGCGTTAATGGTCCCGATCGCCTCCTCGAACATAACCTGACTCCATCTCTATCGATGGCCTGACGGAGTAATCTCTTTGCCCGGGTGGCCTATAAGTAAGTTCCGCAGAAGGTAGTCTGGTATCGGGGTCGCGGGCTTGAGGGTCAGACACGCCAACAGAGCCGATGACTATTCATCGACTCCTGAACGTATTCGCGCACGCCTGATCGGAATTATGCCGAGACAGGCGTTACTCGGCCGAGTCTTCTTTTGGCGAGGGCGGCGCTTGGCATTCCAATTCTGGCGTTACGCCCGGACGCACTTTAGGCTCACCCAATCGCCTTTCTGAAGCGTCCCGTCCCTCACGCGGAAATGAGCATAATGGTCGTCGAAAATCTGGTCGACTTCGACATGACCGACAAGACGGCGGTGGCGCGGCGTTGCGTGATAGACTTCGAGTATCTGCCCGATGTGCGCGCCATCGGCCTTACCCAGGCAGGCCACTGTGCCGCCCGCATCCATACGGACGATCTTGCCGCGCATGAACAAGCTATGGCCGATACCCTGTGCGAGGAGCGGCGTGCTGCCAAAGAGCAGAAAGCCAACAGCAGCACCGACGCCAAGATGTTTTCGCATCGCTGTTTCCTCTGTCAAGTCAGACGCTCGGACCCGGTTTTGAAAGCTGGGAGCACGGGGCGACGCTGGGCATCGTCAAAGAACTGGCCCGCCGCGGGGGAACGGCGGGCCCTCAGCCCCTGGGGTCTGTTCTCGGGGCTGGAAACCTCACATGTCGCTCATCGGCTTGTCGGCCATGGGCTTGGCGGTCTTCTTCTTCGCCGCCGGCTTGGCCTTCTTCATCGGCATCTTGCAGCAGCCACTCTTCGCCTTACCGGCCATGCCCGAGCCGTTCGATGCAGGCGAGCCGCCGGACATGCCGGCCATCCCCGACATGCCCTGTTGATCCTGCTGGGCCGGTTGCCCCTGCTGCTTCTGCGCGCCGGCCTGATGATCCTTCATCATCTGATCGTGCATCTGCTGCCCGCCATGATCCATGCCCTGCTGGTGGGCATGGGCCGGCGCAGCCTGCGCGGGCGCGGGCGTCGACTGGGCGAGAGCGGTGCCGGCGGCGAAGGTTAGCGTCGCGAAGAGGCTGACGGGCGCCGCGAGAAATGTCGTCTGTCGCATTGAGGGTCTCCGAGTGTTCTTCCTGTTGCCCGATCGACGTTCCGATCCCGGCAATTCCGAAGCTTCAATGCTGCTAGCGAGACGCAGTCTGTATACGTAACTTACGAATCGAAATCCGATCGGCCGTGTGCCTGCTGGAGCAGGCGCGTAAAATGATGATCCGGGATCGATCAAAAATGTGACCCGGCCTGGTTTTCTCGTCCTGAGACCGGCCAGAAAAGCGATTGGCCCGCCGTGGGAACGGCGGACCAAGGCTTCGGTTGAAAGCGGCCATGATCTTGTCCGTCAACCTTGTCGTCTGATGGAATGATGGCAGGGTCAGCAACCACCGTCCGACCTGTGTGACATGCCGGAGGCGCCGTCCTGGTCCTGCGAATCCCGCATCGCCATTCGATGGCCCTGCATCATCTGGCCGTGCATCTGCTCCTTACCGTGAGCCATGCCCTGCATGTGGGCAGGATCGGGCTGGGCAGGCGCCGGCCTGGCCTTGAGGGTCTCCTCAAGATCGGGCATGCCCGGCGGCATCCCGTCCGCCAGCACCGGTCCGGCACTGACGGCGAGGAAGCCGAGAGCTGCGAGCGAAGCGATCATTGCCGTCTTCTTGCGCAAGTATCCATTCCTTCAAGTCTGGGTTTCCCGTTCGATCGAGCATATGCCCGGTCGATTGTCGCCCCTTCCGGAGCTTGCCCGTGAAATGGTGTCACCTTCCGCCTTGCTGTATACGTAATGTGCGAAGTCCGTCTCTGAGATGGCCATAAATTATCGCACTGGCATCGTTGTTGTGCCGATGTGTAACTATGGTTCGGACTCGAGAGCAGGACAGGTCGGCAACAGTGACTAATCCATGGCGGCCAGCAGACGCTCGAGAGGAATAGTGGCAAAAGTGGTGAAGCTGTCAGCAATGGCATAAGGCAGTACCAGCACCCGATTATGTACCATCGCGCCGCAGCTGTAGGCTACGTTTGGCACATAACCTTCGCGCTCATCCATGTCCGACCGCAAAAGCGGTAGCTTCGTCCGCGCCAGCAGCTTCGAGGGATCGTCACGGTCCAGCAGGCACGCCCCGATGCAATAGTTCCGAACGGCGCCGACTCCATGAGTTACGACCAGCCAGCCTTCGTCGATCTCGATCGGCGATCCGCAATTACCGATCTGGACAAACTCCCAAGGCCAGCGAGGTTCGATGGCTTTCGCTCCGCCACTCCAGTCGTGAATGTCCGCGGACGTCAGGAACCAGATATTTTCGTTATCCTCGCGCCCAAGCATGGCAAAGTGCCCGGCAATGCGTCGGGGGAAAAGCGCCATGCCCTTGCTACCGGTGGCATCCCCACGCAGCGGTCTGAGTTCGAATGTCCGGAAGTCCGGCGTGGACAACAACTCCTGCCGGACGGACTGGCCGCTAAATGCCGTATATGTACCGAAATAGGTGGCTCGGCCATCGTCGTCCAGGAAGCGGACCAAGCGAAGGTCTTCGATGCCACCACGCTGGCTGGGGGTTGTCGGAAAGATCACGATCTCCGAGAGATCGTGGCTGCCATCGCACTTGATCCGAATGCCCGCGTCCGGCCCGTCCTCGCCGGAGATGTTTTCAGTCTCCAGCACGAGCGGCATGGGGCTCGGAGGATTGATTGCTATGGTTCCGTCCGCGGCGCAAAACCCGGTGCGAAAGGTGACGGAGGAGATATGCCCCTCGCCCACGCCTCGCAGGGAAAGAATGAATCGGAGAGAGTTTTCAGGTACAGCAGACTGATCAGGATGCAGGACGATGCTCGGATTGAAAAGCGCTGCTGCCTCATAGGAATATTCGTTGCAAAAATGGGCACCGATCAAGAGCGCCTGTTCATGGGTGACCTCGCAATCACAGACGATGATGCCATCAACCTCGTGGAACCGCCGCAAAAACAGGGACGGAACCTCACGATGCCTTCCCGAGAAATCATCAAGAATGCGTTGCAACTCATCGTGGAGCGATGCTGGGTCGAGCGCCAGGACGCGGTCGGCGATGCGCTGCGCACGTGGCTGATCCGGTACCGCATATTTATAGGTTTCCGTCGACGGCATATAGGGTCTGATCACTACCCTTGCTGGATTGGGGCGGAGCAATTCGGGTAGCCGGTTGACAAATTCGGCGGTTGACACTGACTTCTCCAATACAGATCGACCGTGGAGCGTTCACGCAATCGTAAAGATGGTGCTCGGCATTACCCGACTATCGGGTGGCGGCACGGAAGGCTCCGGCGATGGCGGGTGCGATGATTTCCGCCGTTGCCGGATACTCGGACTTTGTGCCACGTGCCATGATCGCTGTCCTGGCGTAGTTGTCGGACACACAAGCTGTGACCGGGGGCTCTGGCCTGAACGTGACTATGTGGGGCACGTGCGAAGCGCGCCGCTCAGCTCGACATGTCCGCCATCGTTCGGCAGCTCGCCGCGCATTTCTTGCAGGTGGCCGAGCAACGCGCGATCCGCTGGTCCGCGCTATGGCGTCCGCATTCCTCGGCGCAGCGCTCGCAAGCGTCGGCGCAGGCGCGGCAGACGATGCGGTGCAGGGCAGATTCCCGCAGCATCGAGTTGGCGGTCGCCTGGCACAGTTCCGCACAGTCGTTCAGCATGGCGATCAGCGACGCCGTAGCTGACGCGCCGCCTTGCTTCGTCAGCCAAGCGGCGGTTTCCAGGCACATGCGGTGCGAAGCCACGCAATCGTCGATGCAGTCCGTCATCGACATCGCCATCCCTTCCATTCGATGCTGCTGCGCCGCCGCCGGCACAGCCAGCGTTCCGGCGGCGGCAAGGCCGGCGCCGGCCATCAGCAATTCGCGTCTCTCGATCATCATGCACCTCCCATCTGCTATCCCTTGAGCGCTGTGCCGCATCCGGCGGCCTCAGCCGTCGCAGGCGACCCATCCGACGCCGCACGCGCCTTCTCCCGCGCCATCCGGGTTTCCTCCCAGGGCCAGTGGCCGTTGATCTCGACCCCGAGCGAGATGCTCAGGAAGGTCCGCACCAGCACCAGCCCGGCCAGAACGATGAGATCGTCGAGCGTTGGGTTGATCACCAGCGACTTGACGATGTCGCCGGCGACCAGAAATTCCAGGCCGAGCAGGATGCTGCGGCCGAGCGCCGAGCGGAACGCGCTATAGGCCTCGGTCCGGTCGCCCGCCCTCGCCCGCCGCGCAAACAGAAAGGTTGCGAGCCCCGCGCCGACCAGGATGGTCAGCGTGCCCGCCAGTTCCAGGCCAATCACCGCGAGCCGGAAGAAGGCGCTCAGCCAGTCGGCCTCAATGGTGATCATACCAGCCTCGCTTGCGGATATTGTTGAAGCTGTCGGTGGCGTGACAGGCATAGCATTGGTCGACGCGCGCCTTCGATCCGGCTGCGCGCTGCGAGACCATGCTGAAATGCTCCATGAAGTGACTCGGCGGCGCCTTGTGGCACTCGGCGCACTGCGTCGAATTGACCGATGGATGGCGATAATTGACGATCTTCCAGCTGTCGGTCTTGTGGCAGCTCGCGCAGTCGGTGCCGAACAGGGCCTGGTGCGGATCGCGGAACGCATGGCAGCTCGCGCAATTGAGCGCGGTCTCGGGAGTCAGGCTTCTAGTGTTTGTCGACATGCCCGCCGAAGGCTGCCGCCACTTTGCCATGTCGAGCAAGGCGGCGTGATCCATGCGGATGATGCCGCGCTCTCCCTCATGTTCGACGTGGCAGGAGGTGCACTGCGTCGCTTTCGCGTGGAACTGAGTCGACTGCTTCGTCCCGAAATCGGTGCCCGCATGGCAGGTGAGACAGGTCCGGGTTTCGACGCCCTTGCCCGGCGTGTGGCAGGCCGTGCATTGGCCGGCAAAGGACTGGTGCGCGCTCGAGAGCGGGCCGGGCGAGACGAGCTGCGCCACCAGGCCGGCATCCCTCGGCGCGTCCGATCGCATCCGGATCGCGACCGCGGCGACCATCACCAGCAGGGCTGCGATGAAGACGGCGTAGGAAAGACGCTGCCAGCTCATAGCCAGCGCAGCCCGTAATAGATCGCCGCGCCGACGTGGAGCGCGAGCAGCGCGAAGATGAGACAGCCCAGCAGGATGTGCAGGAACCGCCACCGCGCGAACAGGGTGTTGGTTGCCTCTTCGGCACGGATCGCGAATTCGGTATCGGCCAGCGCTGCGGCGATCCCCGCCTTGTCCTGGGGGCGCTGGCCCGCGGACGCATCCCCGGCGACGAACAGATAGCGCTTCCAGCCCGACAGCGGCGGGGCTGCGGTATCGGCCTGCGTCGGCGCCGCCGGCTCCTCGAGGAAGGCGGCGCGAAGCGAGGCCAGTTCTGACCTGCGTCCGCGCAGCGCCCGACCAAGCTGGGCAAGCAGGTAGCGGCCGATGAAGCCGGTGATGACCGTCATCAGCAGGAGGACGGTCAGAAGCAGGCCGACCGGGCTTTCGAGCTTGTGCGCGGCGTGGACCAGACCCAGGATCGGCGCCAGCACGCCGGCATAGATGTGGATGGCGAGCAGGGTTGGCTTGCTGACGACCCGGGAGAGCGCCTTGTCGACCCAGGCGAT
The DNA here is from genome assembly GCF_030128825.1 of Sphingobium sp. WTD-1. Taxonomy (NCBI): domain Bacteria; kingdom Pseudomonadati; phylum Pseudomonadota; class Alphaproteobacteria; order Sphingomonadales; family Sphingobiaceae; genus Sphingobium; species Sphingobium sp. WTD-1. Next base: position 379,857 of record NZ_CP119128.1, read on the forward strand.
GTGCTTGGCCGCGACATAAGGAAGCGTCAGCAGCATCAGCACGAGCGCTGCGATCCCGATGATCCCGCCGGCCAGGCTACCCGGAAAGCGGGGCGACACATGCACGAGATAGCCGAACGGGAACAGCAGCAGGAACGCGACCAGCAGGCCCACGGCAATGTCGCTGCGTTCGCGCATCAGGCTTCGACCACGAGCGGCGTGCCCGTCCCCTTCGCCTGGCACGCGAGCACATAGCCTTGCGCCTTGTCGGCGGGCGCAAGGCCGGATTCGACCTCCATCGTCACTTCGCCCTGCAGCAGCTTGACCACGCAGGCGCCGCATGTGCCCGCACGGCATGCATAGGGGATCTCGACGCCCGCGCCCTCGGCCGCCTCCAGCACGGTCTCGTCCGCGGGCAAGGCCGCCGACACCCCCGACACGGAGAAGGTCACCGTGCTCGGCGCCACCTCGGCGCTCGGGGCCGGCTTATCCGCTGGCGGGGGCGCGGGCTTGACCTCGAGATCCTCGTGGTCGGCCGGCAGCGAGGCCGGACCGAACGCCTCGGTGTGCAGCTGCGCGTCGGGGACGCCGAGTTCCGCCAGCACGCCGCGCATCGCGCCCATCATCGCCGGCGGGCCGCACATATGGATGCGCCGGCTCGCGATCTCCGGCACCGCGGCCAGGATCATCTCGCGCGTGATCGGCCCTTCGGGGCCCATCCAGACGGTGCCGGGCGCGCGCTGCATCGCGGCGACGACATGGAGGTTGGGAAAACGGCGTTCGAGCCGCTCGAGCTCGTCGCGGAACACGAATTCCTCGGTCGACCGTGCGCCGTAGAAGAAGAAGATATCACCCTTCCACGCGGTGTCGGTGAGATAGCGCAGCACCGACATCATCGGGGTGATGCCGACCCCGCCCGCGATCAGCACGATGCTCTGGGCATCCGTTCCCGTGAAGGTGAAGGCGCCGAACGGTCCGCTGACCTTCAGCAGATCGTCGGCGACGACCTTGTCGTGCAGGTATCGCGAGACCACGCCCTGCTCCTCGCGCTTGACCGTCAGTTCGACATAGGCCCGCTGGGTCGGCGAAGAGGCGATCGTGTAGGAACGGCGCGCGGTCTTGCCCGCTTCGGGCTCTACCTCGACCTGCAGGAACTGGCCCGGCAGGAAGTCGAACGGCAGCCGGTCGGCGGTCGGGTCCGCGAGCCGGAAGGTCAGCACGCTCGGCGTCTCTCGCACGATCTGGACCACGCGCAGCTGCCCCGCCCAGCTTTTGGGCTTGCGCAGCGACGCCCCAGCGGGTGCGGCCGCATTGCTCGGCGCGAGCCCGGCGCTGTCGGCAACGGGTGCAGGCGCGGGCGCAACCCTGGTAGCGGGAGGGGCAGCCTTCGGCTCCGGCTTTGCTGGAACCTTGGCGGTGGCGACACCGCCGGCGATCGCCCCGATCCGCCGCAGGCGGAAGATCTGCAGCGCGATAAGCGTGGCGCTCACCAGCCCCAGGAACAGCATGAGAAGGAGGTGCGAGGGCGAGATGCCGAACCAGTGATCGGCATGGCCGGGCGCGGCCTGGTCGATGTCGAGCTGATCGCGCAGCCAGGCAAGCCCGACCTCCCGGGGCGGCTGCAAGCCCCCGATCGCGCCCTGCGCGGCGGTGCCGGAGCGGAACAGGTCGGTTCCCTCGCGCAGGCGCCGCGCCGCATCGAGCCGGGCCGAGACCGTGGTCGCACGCGCGCCGTCGGCCGAGGCGGCGTTGATCATCGCCAGACCCGTGCTTACCCGTTCGCCGGCCTGCGCAGCGACCCGCTGCCTTGCCGCTTCGTCAAGCGCGGGAAAGGCGAGCAGCTGCGAGATGAAGCCGGTCCGGCGCGATTCGTGGCCGTGCTCATTCTCCCCTTCCCCATTGATCATGCGATCCATCATGGGGTTCATCATCTTCGCCATGTCCGACGACCCCGGCTCTGCCGGTGCGGACATGCCCCCGCCGGCCGGCATGCCTGCGCCATGATGCGCGGCATGATCCTCGCCCTCCTGCGCGCCCGCGCTCGCGGACAGGCTGAGAGCGATTGCGCAGCCGAGGCTCAAGCGTCGAAGGCTGATCCGCCTGGACATCCTCATCCCCTTAGTGTGCGAGCCTACATATCCTTCATCGGCATCGCCGCATTGCCCGGCGCGGGATCGGGTGCCGGCGCGGTCTGGTTGCCGGCCCCGGCGCGCATCGCGTCATGGTCCATCGCCTGACGGTGATGCCGCTCCATCTCGGCCTGGTTGCTCATCGCGTCCATCGGCGCCGCGTCTGCAGCGTTGCCGCTGTCGGTCAGGACCGGGGTGGCGGCGACGCTGTTCGCCGCGGGCGGCACCGTCTGGTCGGCCTGGCGGTCGCAGCCCGAAAGCGCGAGCGCCAGCAACAGGCTTCCGCCGACAAGTGGAAGGGCTTTCTTCGCATGGTCGATCATGGCTTTGCTCCTTGGCTTGAAAACTGTGTCCGGGCGCCATCCCTGGCGTCCGGACCGGCTCATTGCGCGCTGCGCAGAATCCGGAGACACCGGTCGTGCGAGAGGTTCATCGGGTTGCGCCCCTGCCCCTTCATCTCGCCATGATCATGCGGCGTCTGGAGACCCATATTGCCCTCCATCGCCCGGCAACTCTCGACCTGCGCCGAGGTCGGCCGCGTGGTCACACAGGCGCCTAGAAGCAGCGCCGGCGTGAGGACGGCGATCAAACGCATTTTCTTCATGACAAAACCCCTTTCGCTCGTGGTGATCGTTCGTCCTGCGCTGCCTGATGTTTCTTGTTATGCTGCTGGTCTTTCCGCCGCGCCGTCAGGAAGGCGAGGATCGGGCAATCGGAGACCGGCACTTCGCCCGGGCATTCGTCGGCGAGCATCCGCAGCATGTCGCGGATATCCGACAGGCGCTCGAGCCGGGCTTCGGCGTCCGCGATCTTGGCAAGCGTGATATCGAGCACGGCCTGGGCATGCGCGGTGTCCGACGCCCTGAGTGCCAGCAGCTGCCGGGCCTGTTCGAGTGTGAAACCAAGCTCCTGCGCCGAGCGGATGAAATTGACGCGCTCGAGGTCGGTCGCGTCGTAGAGCCTGTAGCCCGCTGCCGTGCGCGCGGGCTCGCGCAGCAGGCCCATCCGCTCATAATAGCGGATCGTATCCCGCCCCACGCCTGCGGCCGCGGCCAGTTCGCCGATCTTGAAATTGCCCATGTCATCCGCTCGATCATGCCGGTTGGACCATGGTCCAGGGTCAAGCGGTTTCGCTTTGACCCCGAACGGTCTCCTCGTCGCCGGCGGCCCGCTGCCCCGACGCGTCGCAGGGCAGCCCGTGCCGCCGGGCCACCGGCTTGTCAGTTCTTGCGAAGCTCGACGATGTCGTGCCTGGCAGGCGTGCCGTCGGCGACGGACACGTGCGCGAAGTGATCGTCAAAGATATGGTCGATCGTCACATGGCCGACGAGCTGGCGGTGATAGGTCGGCGCCACGCCCTTGGACGGACCCGGATGGGTCACGACGCGATAGACCTCGAGCTTCTGGCCGACCTCGGCGCCATCGGCCTTGCCGATGCAGACGACCGTGCCGTTGCTGCCCGTGTCGACGATCGAGCCGCGCATGAACAGGCTGTGCCCGATGCCCTGGGCCATAGCGGGGACGGCAGCAAGCATCGAAATGCCGGCAAGCGCGACCATGAGAGTTTTTCTGACCATATTCACCTCCTTGGATGGTAAGCCACCGCCCGGACTTTGCCGAGGGGAAGAGCGTCTCTTCAGGCTTGGGACTACGGTCCCGGGTCCAGCCTCGATATACGTAGAGGCCGCAGCCGATCTTCTTCCCCGGGCCGGATCTTTATTGACGCGGAGTTGACGGAATCAGCCGTCAGCACTTCAAAATCCGCGCGGCGCGAGACTTTGGTTGGCTGCGCCCGCGAAACCCGCTAGATATCGAGGCCCGTGAAACGCCTGCTCGCCCTCCTGCTCGTCATCGGAGCGCTGTCCGGTCTCTTCGGAGCCCAGATGGCGGCCGCGCACAGCGTGCCGCAGGCGGCAGGCGCGCCGCTGGCCAAGGGCATGGATGCGGACTGCATGGCGATGATGGCCAAGCAGCAGCCTGCGCCCAGCGAAAAGCCCTGCAAGGGCCTGACGCTCGATTGCATCGCCGCGATGGGGTGCGTGATCCCGCTGGTCGCAGCGGACCTGGCAGGCGGCGTTGCGCCTGCGCGTCTCTACGACGCGCCCAGCTTCTGGACGACCGACACGATATTGACCGGCAAGGCGGTTGCGCCCGAGCCGGATCCTCCCACCAGCCTTGCCTGATTGAACGAGCACGGGCTGCGCGCATCGATCGATGCGTGCGCGCCCGGTTTCCTTCTTTTCAGTCAAAGGTTTTCGTGATGATCAAACTGCTTCCGGCCGCCCTTGTGGCGGCCCTCAGTCTCGCCGCGCCTGCGCTTGCAACCGACGCGAGCCGCACGCCGCAAGGCCATTGGGAATGGCGGTCGGCGCCGCAATATGGTCCGCGGGCGACTGGCCCTGCGCGTGTCCGCATATGGGTGCCCGACAGCCGGGACATGGCCAGCTGCGATTGCGCGATGATGCAGGCAAGCGCCGCCGACTGCATGCGCGGCGCAGTCAGGTCGGACAAGGGCTAAACCCGCTCCGGAGCGGCGCGTCACATCTTGGCGCGCCGCCTCTGTCATGAGGGGATGATATCCATGATCATGATGCCGAGGCGCGCTGTGCGACGCCTGTTGCTCTCTATCGGTGCGACGCTTGCGAGCGCCTGGGCCGTGCCGGTGTCGGCCGGCCCGCTCACCTACGAGCAGGCAGTGAGGCTCGCTGCCGCCAACGCGCCAAGCCTCAAGGCGCGCGCGGCGGCGACAGCCGGCGCCCGCTCTTCGGCGGTCGCGGCCGATCGCCTGCCCGATCCGACGCTCGACCTGGGCCTGCAGAACTTCCCGGTGAGCGGCCCCAATGCCGGCAGCTTCACGCGCGACGATTTCACTATGGCGACGATCGGGTTCAGCCAGACCTTCCCCAATCTCGCCAAGCGCCATGCACGCGCCGCGCGCGCCGCGGCCGATATCGGTATCGCCGAGGCGGGCGAGCTGGTCGAAGGCCGCAACGTGCGGCTCGAGACCGCCCTCGCCTGGGTCGATCTCTATTATGGAGAACGCCGGCTCCGGCAGCTCGACCTGCTCGATGCCAGCCTCGACGACCTGCAGAAGACCGTGACCGCACGCCTGGCGTCGGGCAGCGCGCGCCCGAGCCAGGCGCTCGAGCCCGACCAGCTCCGCGCCGCCATCGCCGATCGCCGCGCCGAGATGGCTGCGGTGGTGGCGCAGGCGCGGGCCCGGCTCGCGCGCTATACCGGCGACCCCGACCCGCAGGCGACGGGCGACCCGCCGATGCTCGATGTCGATCCGATCCGGCTGCGGGCCGGGATCGATGCGCTTCCCGCCCTGCGCGCGCAGGACGCGCGGATCGCAGTCGCCGAAGCGGACGTGCGTCTCGCGCGCGCCGACAAGCGCCCCGACTGGAAGGTCGGCGTCACCTATGGCCGGCGCGATCCCATGTACGGCGACATGGCCTCGGTCGGCGTGTCGATCGACCTGCCGCTGTTCGCCGGCAAGCGCCAGAACCCCAGGATCGCTGCAAGCGAGAGCCTTGCGCAAGGGGGTCGGTTCGACCGCGAGGCGATCCGCCGCGAGCTGGTGGCGCAGCTCGACGCCGATCTCGCAGACCATGCCATGCATCTCTCCCGGTTGCGCAATGCCCGCGAGACGCTGGTGCCACTCGCCAGGCACCGCGCCGAGCTCGACCGCGACAGCTATGGCGCCGGCAAGCTCGACCTTGGCGCCGCGCTGCTCACGACGCTCGGGCTCGCGGAGGCCGAGGTCGAGGCGCTCAACCGCGAAGCCGACGTCGCGCGCGACGCGGTCCGCATCACTATCACCTATGGGGAGGAGCGGCCATGACGCTCGATAAATCCGCGCTGCGCTGGGGCGCATCGATCCTGGCTGTCGCGCTGCTGGCCGGCGGCACAGGCTATTGGGCTGGCCATCGCCAGGCACCGCAATCGGAGGCGACCACGCCCGCCGGGGCAGGCAAAGTCCTTTACTGGTACGATCCGATGTTCCCCAACCAGAAGTTCGACAAGCCCGGCAAGTCGCCCTTCATGGATATGCAGCTCGTGCCGCGATACGCGGACGGAGGAAGCGCCGGCGCGGCCCCCACGGTCGCCGTCGATCCCGCCGCGCGGCAGAGCCTGGGATTGCGGGTCGTCGCGGCGAAGATGGGCAGCCTTGCCTCGGCCCTCGAGGTCACCGGCACGATCGACTTCAACCAGCGCGACGTCGCCGTCATCCAGGCGCGTTCGGGCGGGTTCGTGAGCCGCGTCTATGCGCGAGCGCCCGGGGACGTGGTCCGCGCCGGCGCGCCGATCGCGGACCTGCTCCTGCCCGAATGGGGCGGCGCGCAGACCGAATATCTGAGCGTCAGGCGGCTCGGCAAGCCCGACCTCACCGCGGCCGCGCGCCAGCGACTGCGGCTGATGGGCATGTCCGACGGCCTCATCGCCAGCGTCGAGCGGAGCGGACGCCCGAACGGCGTGGTGACGATCACGACGCCGATCTCGGGCACGATCCAGACGCTCGACGCCCGTGCCGGCGTGACGCTCGCCATGGGCCAGACGCTCGCCCAGGTAAGCGGGCTCGGCACCGTCTGGCTCAATGCCGCGGTGCCCGAAGCGCGCGCGGGCGATGTCCGGGTCGGCCAGAATGCCAGCACCACGCTGGCGGGCTTCCCCGGCGAGCGCTTCGCCGGCCGGGTGATCGCGATCCTGCCGACCACGCAGGCCGACAGCCGCACGCTCACCGTGCGGATCGAGCTGCCCAACCGGGACGGCCGGTTGCGGCCGGGCATGTTCGCCAGCGTCGCGCTTGGCGGCGATGCCAAGCCGGCGCTGCTGGTGCCGAGCGAAGCGGTGATCCGCACGGGCAGGCGCACGCTCGTCATGCTGGCCGCAGGCGACGGGCGCTATCATCCCGCCGAGGTCCGCATCGGCCGCGAGGCAGGCGGCGAGACCGAGATCCTTGCCGGCCTGTCGCCCGGCGAGAACGTCGTCGTCTCGGGGCAGTTCCTGATCGATTCCGAGGCGAGCCTGTCGGGAATCGAGGCGCGGCCGATCGGCGGCGGTGCGGCATCGGCGACCATCGCCGCGCCGGCGTCGAAAGCCACGCTGTACGAGACGACGGGCAAGATCGAGCGGATCACGGCCAATTCGGTGACGCTCAGCCACGAGCCCGTTCCCGCGCTCGACTGGCCGGCGATGACGATGACCTTCGCGCTCGCCAATCCGGGCATCGCGCGCGGCTTCAAGGCGGGTGACCGGGTCCGGTTCGGGTTCGACCGGCCCCCGGCGGGACCGACGCTGCGGCATATGGCGAAGGTGGCGGGCCAGTGATCGCCCATCTCATCCGCTGGTCGGTGAGGAACCGCTTCTTCGTCGTGCTCGGCATGCTCGCGCTGGTCGGCGCGGGCCTGTGGGCGGTGCGCTCGACCCCGATCGACGCGCTGCCCGATCTTTCCGACGTGCAGGTCGTGATCCGCACTTCCTATCCGGGTCAGGCGCCGCAGATCGTCGAGAACCAGATCACCTATCCGCTCACCACCACCATGCTGTCGGTGCCCGGCGCCAAGACGGTGCGCGGCTATAGCTTCTTCGGCGACAGCTTCGTCTATGTGATCTTCGAGGACGGCACCGATCTCTACTGGGCGCGCAGCCGCGTGCTCGAATATCTCAACCAGGTCCAGGGTCGGTTGCCGGCCAGCGCCCGCAGCGCGCTCGGGCCGGACGCGACCGGGGTCGGCTGGGTCTATGAATATGCGCTGGTCGACCGCACCGGCCGGCACGATCTCTCGCAGCTTCGCGGGTTGCAGGACTGGTTCCTGCGCTACGAGCTGAAGACCGTGACCGGCGTGGCCGAAGTCGCCAGCATCGGCGGCATGGTCAAGCAGTACCAGGTGCTGCTCGATCCGGTGAAGCTCGCGGCCTACGGCGTAACCCACGCCCAGGCAGTGCAGGCGATCAGCCAAGCCAATCAGGAAGCCGGCGGCTCGGTGCTGGAAATGGCCGAGGCCGAATATATGGTCCGCGCCTCGGGCTATCTGAAAACGCTCGACGATTTCCGGGCAATCCCGCTCAAGACTGCGGCGGGCGGCGTGCCCGTCCGGCTCGGCGATGTCGCCACGATCCAGGTCGGCCCCGAGATGCGGCGCGGCATCGCCGAACTGAACGGCGAAGGCGAGGTCGCCGGCGGCGTCGTTATTCTTCGGTCAGGCAAGAACGCCCGTGAGACCATCGCGGCGGTCAAGGACAAGCTCGCCGATCTCAGGAAAAGCCTGCCGCCGGGCGTCGAGGTGGTCACGGTCTATGACCGCTCGCAGCTGATCGATCGCGCGGTCGAGAACCTCACCCGCAAGCTGGTCGAGGAGTTCATCGTCGTCGCATTGGTCTGCGCCCTGTTCCTCTGGCACGTCCGCTCGGCGCTGGTCGCGATCCTGACCTTGCCGCTCGGTGTGCTGGCCGCGTTCGTCGTAATGCGGTTCCAGGGGGTGAACGCCAACATCATGTCGCTGGGCGGCATCGCCATCGCCATCGGCGCGATGGTGGATGCGGCGGTCGTCATGATCGAGAACGCCCACAAGAGGATCGAACGCTGGGAGCAGGATCACCCGGACAGACATCTCGATGGCGAGATGCGCTGGATCGTCGTCACCGAGGCGGCGGCCGAGGTCGGGCCGGCGCTGTTCTTCAGCCTGCTGATCATCACGCTGTCGTTCATTCCGGTCTTCACCCTGGAGGCGCAGGAAGGCCGGCTGTTCGCGCCGCTCGCCTTCACCAAGACCTATGCGATGGGCGCGGCCGCGATCCTGTCGGTGACCCTGGTGCCGATCCTGATGGGCTGGCTGATCCGGGGCCGCATTCCGGCCGAGCAGGCCAATCCGGTCAATCGCTGGCTCACCAATATCTACCGGCCCGCGATCGACTGGACGATGAAGCGGCCCAAGGCAGTGCTGCTGATCGCGGCTCTGGTGTTCGCCACCACGGCCTGGCCGCTCAGCCGGCTCGGCGGCGAGTTCATGCCCAATCTCGACGAGGGCGACCTGCTCTACATGCCCTCGGCGCTGCCGGGCCTCTCGGCCGCCAAGGCGAGTGAGCTGCTCCAGCAGACCGACCGCCTGATCAAGACCGTGCCCGAAGTCGAAAGCGTGTTCGGCAAGGCCGGCCGCGCCGAGACCGCGACCGATCCCGCGCCGCTCGAAATGTTCGAGACGACGATCCAATTCAAGCCCCGCGACCAGTGGCGGTCGGGCATGACGCCCGAACGCCTTGTCGACGAGCTCGATCGCCGGGTGAAGCTTCCGGGTCTCGCCAATATCTGGGTGCCGCCGATCCGCAACCGCATCGACATGCTCGCGACGGGCATCAAGAGCCCGATCGGGGTCAAGGTGTCGGGCAGTGACCTCGCCGAGCTCGACCGCATCGCGCATGATGTCGAGACCGTGGCCAGGAGCGTGCCCGGCGTCAGCTCGGCGCTCGCCGAGCGGCTGACCGGCGGACGCTATGTCGATGTCGACATAGACCGCGCCGCCGCCGCGCGGTTCGGGCTCAACATCGCCGACGTCCAGGCCATCGTCTCCGGCGCGATCGGCGGCGAGACGATCGGCGAGACGGTCGAGGGCCTCGCCCGCTATCCGATCAGCGTGCGCTATCCGCGCGAATTGCGCGACAGCCTCGAAAGGCTGCGGGCGCTACCGATCCTGACGCCCGCGGGCCAGCAGATCACCTTGGGCACCGTGGCAAACGTCTCGATCGCCGAGGGACCGCCGATGCTCAAGACCGAGAATGCCCGGCCTTCGACCTGGGTCTACGTCGATGTGCGCGGGCGCGATCTTGCCTCGGTGGTCGGCGATCTGCAGCGTGCGGTGGCGAAACAGGTCAGGCTCTCGCCTGGGGTCAGCATCGCTTACTCTGGCCAGTTCGAATATCTCGAGCGCGCGGTCGACCGCTTGAAGCTGGTCGTGCCCGCGACGCTGCTGATCATCTTCGTGCTGCTCTACCTCATCTTCGGCCGCTTCGACGAGGCGGCGCTGATCATGGGGACGCTGCCGTTTGCGCTGACCGGCGGCATCTGGACGCTTTATCTGCTGGGGTTCAACCAGTCGATCGCCACCGGGGTCGGGTTCATCGCGCTCGCCGGCGTCTCCGCCGAGTTCGGGGTGGTGATGCTGATCTATCTCAAGAACGCGCTGGCCGAGCGCGGCGCACATCCGGACGCTGCCGAGGTCGAGGCCGCCGTGCGCGAAGGCGCGCTGCTGCGCGTCCGTCCCAAGGCGATGACGGTGGCGGTGATCCTGGCCGGCCTGCTGCCGATCCTGCTGGGATCAGGCGCGGGTTCGGAGGTCATGAGCCGGATTGCCGCGCCGATGATCGGCGGCATGCTGACCGCGCCCTTGCTCTCAATGTTCGTCCTGCCCGCCGCCTACCTGCTGTTGCGCCGGCCCAAGACCGATCCCATCCCTCAACCCGTTTCATCATGAAGGAGAAGACGATGAACCATGCACGACTGACCATTGCCCTCGGCCTCGCCGCCCTGACTGCCGCGTGCGGCAAGAAGGCGGAGGCCCCCGTTGCGACTGAGACCAACGAGGCGGCGCCCGCCGCGACCATGAGCGGCGACATGGGCAACATGTCGATGGCGCCTGACGCGAACGCCGCGATCAAGGCCAAGGGCCATGGCACCGTCACCGCGATCGACAAGGCGGCAGGCACGATCACGCTCGATCATGGTCCGATCCCGGAGGCCAAGTGGCCCGCGATGACGATGGCGTTCAAGGCCGCGCCGTCGATCACCGATGCGGTCAAGGTCGGCGACAAGGTCGATTTCGACCTCTCGCTCAAGGGCAGCGATGGCGAGGTCACCGCGATCGCAAAGCAGTGATCCGCTAAGTTCGACCGGAAAAAGCTGGTTGCGGCGCCGCTCCCGGGCGGCGACGCCCGTGCCGGCCGTCTGCCTGGCTGTGCGCCCGGTCGACGGTTGCGACCGGCAACGCCCAATGCCAGCGGCGTTTCCCTGCGCGATCACCGACAATTTGAGCACGCTTCGCGGATCGCACATTGAACGTGCAAGCCGCCCTTGCTCGCGATAGCCTGAACGGCAAGGAGCCCAGTTTAGATGACCCAGCCAGTATGACCTTGTTACCCGCGACACATCATGATCTCGTGAGCGAGCTTGTCCGTCGTTGGCGAGACGATCCCGGCGCCACCTATCGCTCCTGGTTTCTGTGGGACGAACGGCTGAAAAACTTCCGCTCCATCCGTCGCGGGCTGCAGCAGGTGGTCGCAGAAATCGAAAGTGGGCGGTTCGGCGTCGCCTATCGCGGCTCGTCACTGGAAACGGTTGTCCACTCGATCGCCGAACAGCGGCAGATCTTCAAGGGCGCCGACCATGCCTGGCTGTGGAAGCCCAAGCTGCGCATTCCAGACATCTACGAAAGCCCGGACAACCAGCGGGCGTTCGGTCGCCTGCTCGACAATTGCTCGTGCTGCGATACCGCCGAGGAGATCATCAGCCACATCCGCAGCATAGACGCGCTCAAGATCAAGGGGCTGGGGCCGGCGGCGGCCAACCTGCTCTATTTCCTTCACCCGACGCTGGTGCCGCCCTTCAATACCGCGATCGTCAAGGGCTACAATGCCGTCACCGGCGCCAAGGTGAAGCTCGGGTCATGGGATCATTTTCTCGCCATGCGCGCCGGCATCCTCGACCTCAACGACCGTTACCGCGAGTTGCTCTCCAACGATCTCGGCGCGATCGGCGGACTGTTGTTCGACATTGGCTCGGGCCGCTATCCCGCGCCACCGCTGGAGGATGACGCAACGGCGGCCGACGACTGGCTCGGCAGATTGGAACATGCCAGAGCGGAGGCAAGCCGGCTCGACAAGACAGCCGCCGCGCAGGGCGAAACCGATCGCACGCACGCCGAAATCCAGGCCTGGCTGCGCGACCTCGGCCATGCCCTCGGTTACGATGTGTGGATCGCCGCCAATGACCGCGGTCGACTTCACGCTGGCTGCCCGCTTGGACAGGGATGCCTCGAGCGCCTTCCAGACGCCATTGCGACCTCTCCCGGAGCGGACTCGATCCGCCTCATCGACGTGTTGTGGCTGGCGAAGGGTGGCGACGGCGTCGCCGCCGCGTTCGAGGTTGAACATTCGACCTCGATCTACTCGGGGATCGTGCGCATGCTCGATCTGGCGCTGTCGGGGAGCGATCTGCACGCTGCCGCCGGGCTATTCCTGGTCGCACCGAATGCGCGCGAGCAGGACGTTCGCGCGCAACTCCGTCGCCCGGCTTTCAGCCGTATTGCCGATCTCGACTTCGCCTATCTGCCCTATGGCGAGCTGGAGAGAAACAGGGACGCGATCGCTCGTTTTGGAACGGGATTGAAGGCCATCAAGGCGATCTCAAGCCCCCTTCCCTGAAAGGGGGCGTTTGCGGGAGGGGGCGGAATCCTACGCCAAGCTCGCCCAGATAGCCGGCGCGAGATCTTACTTGTTGCTGCCTTCTACGGTCGCGCCAGAAAGGCGACGGCTCAGTTCTATCCGGCGATGGCTACGCATTTTGAAGGTGTCTGGCCCAACGCGCCGATACTCAATGAAGCCGAGAGAACGCCAAAATCGCTCTGCCGCTTCATTCGCTTCCAGCACGGCCAACCGAATCTCTGTGGAACCTCTCGCAGCGGCCCAGCTTTCGACCGTCGAGTAAATTGAGCGTCCGACGCCACGACCACGCTGTGCGGCATCTACGATCATGAAGCCGAGATACCATGTGCCATCACGCGGATAATCGCGGAGGATGGCCGCGATTGCATATAGGCCGCCAGGCCCCTTCCATCCCAGGACAGCTTGATTGTGGGCGCTCTTTTCGGGCGGCACATCGGAGAAAAGCTCGCGAGCATCGTCCAGCGTGGGCGCGGCCCCGTCCTGCAACAGGAAATAGTCGCTGCAACGGTTGTACAGGTCTGCAACGTCTGCGGCGTCCGCTTGGGTAAGTTTGATCGGGGCTCCCGTCATCATCATCGCGTTTTGGCAGCAAGCACGCGCTGACCGTAATCCCGGAGTTCCCCGTTGGGACCGACATAGCGGTAGAGAGTGACGCGCTCGATCCCGAGTTCCTTGCAGAGGTCGGAAACGGACGTGTCGCGTTGGGCCATAGCAGCCTGAGCGAGCCGCACCTGGGCCTTGGAGAGGGCGAACTTGCGGCCACCCTTGCGTCCCCGCGCGCGGGCAGCGGCCAGGCCAGCCATGGTGCGCTCGCGGATCATATCCCGCTCAAACTCCGCCAGTGTGGCAAAAATGCCGAACACCATCCGGCCCGATGGCGTCGTGGTGTCGATCTGCGCGCCCTTGCCGGTGAGCACCCGCAGACCGATACCGCGATCCGACAGATTCTGCACCGTGCTGACCAGGTGGGTGAGCGTTCGGCCGAGCCGGTCGAGCTTCCAAACGATGAGGACATCGCCGTCGCGCAACGATTTCAGGCAGGCGGCAAGACCGGGGCGATCATCACGGCTACCGGATGCACGATCATCATAGATATTGCCTGGCTCGACACCGGCAGCGCGAAGGGCATCGTGCTGCAGGTCGAGCGACTGCGAGCCGTCGGCTTTGGACACGCGGGCGTAGCCGATCAGCATGGATCACAAACGAAGGTTTGAGGCGGTGACGAACATGTCATTTTCAGAAGACGACTGCACCAGTTGATTGGGCGTAATGGCTGTTGTGCAGCCAGCTCCTGACAGTTCAATATCAGAAGTGATCTGCACCAATCTCGACTATGCTCAATACTCGTGTGCACCAAAGCGAGGTGAGCATGGCGACGGACACCCCACGGATTCCAGAACAAGGCGTGGCCACTCTGCCTGATGAGGCTTGGGAGCGTGCGCGCCGTCGTGCGGAGATCATCAGTCCGTTGGCGCAGTCGGAGACGGTCGGGCACGAAGCGGCCGATATGGCGGCTCAGGCGCTGGGCTTGTCTCGGCGCCAGGTATACGTTCTGATCCGGCGTGCCCGGCAAGGCAGCGGCCTCGTGACGGATCTGGTGCCCGGCCAGTCCGGTGGAGGTAAAGGTAAGGGGCGCTTGCCGGAACCGGTCGAGCGCGTCATCCACGAGCTACTGCAAAAGCGGTTCCTGACCAAGCAGAAGCGCAGCCTAGCGGCCTTTCACCGCGAAGTCACTCAGGTGTGCAAGGCTCAAAAACTGCGAGTGCCGGCGCGCAATACCGTGGCCTTACGGATCGCTAGCCTTGACCCGCGCAAGGTCATCCGCCGGCGGGAAGGCCAGGATGCCGCTCGTGACCTACAAGGTGTGGGCGGCGAGCCTCCTGCCGTGACCGCGCCGCTGGAGCAGGTGCAGATAGACCATACGGTCATCGACCTGATCGTGGTCGATGACCGCGACCGGCAACCTATTGGCCGCCCGTACCTGACCCTCGCCATCGACGTGTTCACCCGCTGCGTGCTCGGCATGGTCGTCACGCTGGAAGCGCCGTCTGCCGTTTCGGTTGGCCTGTGCCTCGTGCATGTCGCCTGCGACAAGCGCCCTTGGCTGGAAGGACTGAACGTGGAAATGGATTGGCAGATGAGCGGCAAGCCCTTGCTGCTCTACCTAGACAACGCGGCCGAGTTCAAGAGCGAGGCCCTGCGCCGGGGTTGCGAGCAGCATGGCATCCGGCTGGACTATCGCCCGCTGGGACAGCCGCACTATGGCGGCATCGTGGAACGGATCATCGGCACGGCGATGCAGATGATTCACGACGAACTGCCGGGAACGACCTTCTCCAACCCTGACCAGCGCGGCGACTACGATTCCGAAAACAAGGCCGCCCTGACGCTGCGCGAGCTAGAGCGCTGGCTCACATTGGCGGTCGGCACCTACCACGGTTCGGTGCACAACGGCCTGCTCCAACCGCCGGCCGCGCGCTGGGCCGAGGCCGTGGCGCGTGTCGGCGTACCGGCCGTCGTCACACGCGCTACTTCGTTCCTGGTCGATTTTCTGCCGATCCTCCGGCGCACGCTGACCCGCACCGGCTTTGTCATCGACCACATCCACTACTACGCCGATGCGCTCAAGCCGTGGATTGCGCGGCGTGAACGCTGGCCGTCCTTTCTGATCCGGCGCGATCCGCGCGACATCAGCCGTATCTGGGTCCTGGAACCGGAGGGACAGCATTACCTGGAAATTCCCTACCGTACCTTGTCGCATCCGGCTGTCACCCTCTGGGAACAACGGCAGGCGCTGGCGAAACTGCGGCAGCAAGGGCGCGAACAGGTGGATGAGTCGGCGCTGTTCCGCATGATCGGCCAGATGCGTGAGATTGTGACCAGCGCGCAGAAGGCCACACGCAAGGCGCGGCGTGACGCGGATCGCCGCCAGCACCTCAAGACATCAGCTCGGCCGGACAAGCCCGTTCCGCCGGATACGGATATTGCCGACCCGCAGGCAGACAACTTGCCACCCGCCAAACCGTTCGACCAGATTGAGGAGTGGTAGCCGTGGACGAATATCCCATCATCGACCTGTCCCACCTGCTGCCGGCGGCCCAGGGCTTGGCCCGTCTTCCGGCGGACGAGCGCATCCAGCGCCTTCGCGCCGACCGCTGGATCGGCTATCCGCGCGCAGTCGAGGCGCTGAACCGGCTGGAAGCCCTTTATGCGTGGCCAAACAAGCAACGCATGCCCAACCTGCTGCTGGTTGGCCCGACCAACAATGGCAAGTCGATGATCGTCGAGAAGTTCCGCCGCACCCACCCGGCCAGCTCCGACGCCGACCAGGAGCACATCCCGGTGTTGGTCGTGCAGATGCCGTCCGAGCCGTCCGTGATCCGCTTCTACGTCGCGCTGCTCGCCGCGATGGGCGCGCCGCTGCGCCCACGCCCACGGTTGCCGGAAATGGAGCAACTGGCTCTGGCACTGCTGCGCAAGGTCGGCGTGCGCATGCTGGTGATCGACGAGCTGCACAACGTGCTGGCCGGCAACAGCGTCAACCGCCGGGAATTCCTCAACCTGCTGCGCTTCCTCGGCAACGAACTGCGCATCCCGTTGGTTGGGGTAGGCACGCGCGACGCCTACCTAGCCATCCGCTCCGATGACCAGTTGGAAAATCGCTTCGAGCCGATGATGCTGCCGGTATGGGAGGCCAACGACGATTGCTGCTCACTGCTGGCCAGCTTCGCCGCTTCGCTCCCGCTGCGCCGGCCTTCCCCAATTGCCACGCTGGACATGGCTCGCTACCTGCTCACACGCAGCGAGGGCACCATAGGGGAACTGGCGCACTTGCTGATGGCGGCGGCCATCGTCGCCGTGGAGAGCGGCGAGGAAGCGATCAACCATCGCACACTCAGCATGGCCGTTTACACCGGACCCAGCGAGCGGCGGCGGCAATTCGAGCGGGAACTGATGTGAAGCCTGCGCCGCGCTGGCCGCTGCATCCCGCCCCGAAAGAAGGCGAGGCGCTGTCCTCATGGCTCAACCGCGTGGCCCTTTGCTATCACATGGAGGAGCCCGACCTGCTGGAGCACGATCTTGGTCACGGCCAGGTCGATGACCTGGACACCGCGCCACCACTCTCGCTGCTGGCGTTGCTTTCCCAGCGGAGCGGCATCGAGCTGGACCGGCTGCGCTGTATGAGTTTCGCCGGATGGGTGCCTTGGCTACTGGACAGCCTTGATGACCAGATTCCAGACGCCTTGGAAACCTATGCGTTTCAGCTCTCGGTGTTGCTGCCAAGACTCCGCCGTAAGACGCGATCCATCACGAGCTGGCGTGCCTGGCTGCCCAGCCAGCCGATAAACCGCGCCTGTCCGCTCTGCCTGAGCGATCCGGAGAACCAAGCCGTACTGCTCGCGTGGAAGCTGCCCCTGATGCTGAGCTGCCCGCTGCATGGCTGCTGGCTGGAATCCTATTGGGGCGTGCCAGGGCGGTTTCTCGGCTGGGAGAACGCCGACGCCGAACCGCGCACCGCCAGCGACGCGATTGCGGCGATGGACCAGCGTACCTGGCAGGCACTGACAACCGGTCACGTGGAGCTGCCGCGCCGACGCATCCACGCCGGATTGTGGTTTCGACTTCTTCGCACGCTGCTCGATGAGCTGAACACCCCGCTTTCCGCGTGCGGAACCTGCGCGGGGTATCCCCGCCAAGTCTGGGAAGGCTGCGGGCATCCGCTGCGTGCTGGGCAAAGTCTGTGGCGACCGTATGAAACCCTGAATCCGATAGTACGGTTACAGATGCTGGAGGCGGCGGCAACGGCAATCAGCTTGATTGAGGTGAGGGACATCAGCCCGCCAGGCGAGCAGGCAAAGCTATTCTGGTCCGAGCCCCAAACCGGGTTCACCAGTGGCCTGCCGACGAAAGCGCCGAAGCCCGAGCCCATCAATCACTGGCAGCGTGCAGTCCAGGCCATCGACGAGGCCATCATTGAAGCGCGACACAACCCCGAGACGGCACGCTCGCTGTTCGCGTTGGCTTCCTATGGTCGGCGCGATCCCGCTTCCTTGGAACGGTTGCGCGCCACCTTCGTGAAGGAAGGCATCCCGCCGGAATTTCTGTCACATTACCTGCCTGATGCACCCTTTGCATGTCTTAAACAAAATGACGGGTTAAGTGACAAATTTTGACGGATAGAGCTTTCCGGCTCACACTGTCACATAATCGAACGTATACGTGACGGGTGAAAAGGTGCTGATCGGCTACATGCGGGTATCGAAGGCGGACGGATCCCAGTCCACCAATTTGCAACGCGATGCGCTCATCGCCGCTGGTGTGAGCCTTGCGCACCTTTACGAGGATCTGGCCTCGGGCAGGCGCGATGATCGCCCAGGGTTGGCTGCTTGCCTGAAGGCGCTTCGTGAAGGGGACACGCTGATCGTGTGGAAGCTCGATCGGCTTGGCCGTGATCTGCGCCACCTGATCAACACCGTGCACGACCTAACTGCGCGTAGCGTGGGCCTGAAGGTCCTGACCGGTCACGGTGCGGCGGTCGACACGACGACTGCCGCCGGCAAGCTTGTGTTCGGTATTTTTGCCGCGCTGGCCGAGTTCGAGCGTGAGTTGATTTCCGAGCGAACAGTCGCTGGACTTATCTCGGCGCGCGCTCGCGGCAGGAAAGGGGGGCGCCCCTTCAAGATGACCGCCGCCAAGCTACGCCTGGCGATGGCCAGCATGGGGCAACCGGAAACCAAGGTGGGCGATCTCTGCGAAGAACTCGGGATTACCCGGCAGACGCTCTACCGGCACGTGTCGCCCAAGGGCGAACTGCGGCCAGACGGCGTAAAGCTGCTCTCCCTCGGTTCAGCCGCATAAATGGAGGCGACCTGGAACGGGGCGCTGTTCAGTGCGGCAACGATCCGATTACCGGTGTCGACCCAAAGCTGTCATTGTTTCCCGGTTAGATTGCTATAAATTTTGTGGGCAATTTCTACCCGTTCAGCATTGGGGTAGTTTTTATTGGCCAGCAACACAACCCCGAAGCGCTTTTCAGGCACAAACGCAACATAAGCACCGAAGCCGTTGGTAGCACCAGTCTTGTTAACCCACACATTGCTGTTAGGTGTGGCTGCAGGAACCTTAGCGCTTACTGGGGTTGGATTCAGGATAAGTTTGGGAGCATTGCCTTCTTGCAGCATAGGCAAGTCAACAGGCATTGCATACTCCTCCCAGATGAGGTCTTGAGTCATCTGGCCTACGCTGAAATAGCTCTTGCGGGTATTGTTTAAAGCCGATTGCAGCATGCTATCCAAGGGCAACATGCCCATGTTGGCCTTCACAAAGGTGATCAGGTCAGTAGCCGTGGTTTTGATGCCGTAGGCTTCACTGTCCAACATGCCTGGATTGACACGCACAGGCTTCTTATCGTTGTTGTAGCCCCAAGCGTAGCTGGACATCTTCTGTGCAGGGATGCTCAGATAAGTGCTAGTCAAACCGAGGGGCTGGAAAATGGTTTGAGTCATGGCGGTGCTGAAATCTTGCCCCAAACTTTTCGCCGTTATCCACCCTAAAGCACCGATGCTTGGGTTTGCATAAGTACGCATCGTGCCGGTTTTGTACGCAGGCTTCCAGGTGCGGAGGTATTCCAGAAGCTGCTCCCGAGTTTGGACTTCATCAGGCACCTGCAGAGGAATGCCGCCAACGGTGTGCGTTCCAAGATGGAAAAGCTGCAAGTTACCGAAGTCCGTACCAGACAACTCAGGCAAATACTTTGCTGCTGTATCGGTCAGTTTCAGCTTCCCAGTGGCTTCTGCGTGCGTCGCCAGTGTGGCTGTGAAGGTCTTACTGATAGAGCCAATCTCAAAAATCGTCTCGTCAGTTACCGGTGTTTGTTTCTCAACATCTGACACGCCATAGTTTAAGACATAAGTCTTGTCCCCCAATACCAATGCCACAGCCATACCAGGAATCTGGTTCTTTTCCATGGCAGGCAGCACGGCTGCAGAGATGGCTTTCATTGCTTCAGCACTGGAAATTTCAGCAGCATTGACAGCCGAGCCAAGACCAAAGACAGCGGCTGTCAGAAGGACAGTAAACAGACGGTTTTTCAATTTTTACCTTACGGGTGAAGGAGGAAAGCCAACGCTGGCACTTGCGATGCAATTGAGTGCTGTAGCGCTACGAGCTGGGGATTCTAAAAAATTTGATAGCAAATTGGCTCGGCATCGCGGAGCGATGAGTGACTGCTTCTGGCCGGACTGAGACTCTCACTTGTGATGCGGCACGGCCGACCGCCCCCGAGCGTCTCGACCCGACCCAGAGCAGCCGTAGAGCTTTTGGGAAAGCTGTCGTTCAACGCCTGAAATAAGCCGTGCCGCGAAGCGGCATCGGCTTGATTGAATTGTTAGACGGCAAACTCGAGCCAATACTTGTGCAGGCCAACAATATTAGACGAGCACAGCATGGGCATTGCCGCTTTGATCTTCTCCAGTGACCAATTCCACCACTCCATCTCCAGAAGCAATGAAATTTCCTCATCGGTGAAGCGTTTCTTAATCTTCTTAGCGGGATTGCCGCCAACGATAGCGTAAGGCTCCACATCTTTTGTCACCAACGAGCGGCTGCCTATCACCGCACCGTGCCCGATCTTGATTCCGGGCATGACCATTGCCTCAGAGCCGATCCAAACGTCATTGCCAATGACAGTATTACCTGCTTTTTGGAAGGCATCGAGTGCGCTTGAGAATGCAGGTTCTTCCTGCATATAAAAGAACGGGAAAGATGATGCCCAGTCGTACCGATGCCCCTGATTGCCAGCCATGATAAAGGAAGCCCCACTCCCGATAGAGCAGAAACTACCGATGATCAACTTATCAACGTCATCACGGTCCGGAAACAGATACCGTGCGCAGTCATCGAATGAGTGCCCATGATAGTAGCCAGAGTAATAGCTGTACCGCCCAACTTTGATATTGGGGTTCTTCACTTGCTCAGAAAGCAGCTTGCCTTTGAAGGGGCTATCAAAGTAGTTGGTCATAAGAGATCCCGCGGTCTGTGACTTTGCCGTCTAACGTTTGAAATAAGGGGCGCCGAGCGCCAGCGAGGGGAGCCAAAAGCTTGCTTTTGGCCGTCCCGACTTGATTGAAGGGTTGGGCGTTTTTTTGCCTCGCCTTCGAGTTGCTCTTGTTGTACAATTTTCTGTACATGTACGGAGGATGTTATGGACGCTATCACTTACACACACGCCCGCGCCAACCTGGCTGGAACCATGGATCGTGTTTGCAACGATCATGAGCCGGTGATCATCACACGTAACGGCGACCAATCGGTTGTGATTCTCTCGCTGGAAGATTTCCAGGCGCTGGAAGAAACTGCGTATCTGCTGCGCAGCCCCGCCAACGCCAAGCGGCTTTTCAAGTCGATCGAGCAACTTGAAGCGGGCCGAGGACAGGCGCGGGAGTTGGCCGAATGAGATTAATTTTTTCCGATGATGCATGGGAAGATTATCTGTTCTGGCAAAAACAAGACCGCCGCATGGTTGATCGAATTAACAAGCTAATTAAAGAAACCACCCGAGAGCCTTTCTCTGGAGTGGGCAAGCCAGAGCCATTAAAACATGCTTTGGCCGGTTATTGGTCTCGTCGAATTACGGATGAGCACCGAATGGTTTACAAAGTGGCGGATGATGCCCTTTGGATCGTTCAACTCAAGTACCACTACTGAAAAGACGCCCAACGTTTGACATGAGGGGCGGCCAAGGGCGCCAGCCCTTGGACGTCCCCCTCGATGGAAGGGTTAGGCATCACTGCGTGTTCGCTCGAATGCCTGGCGTGTTTGAACCATGTACACGGCTGGACCATCTGGGGTGGTTACGGTACCTTGCCTCTCAAACCCCGCTTTCTCGTAGCATCGGATCGCTCGCAAGTTGCTCGGCGACGGGTCCGTTTGGATCTTGGTGACCTCGGGATCATTGAACAGCAACTCAACCAGAGCTCGAACCAGCTTGGTTCCCAAGCCTTTGCCCAGTTGTGATGCATTCGCCAGTGACTGGTCTATTCCGCGTACTCCTGGATCGGTTTCTTCTTCCCACCATCCGTCCCCGCTT
Organism: Sphingobium sp. WTD-1; assembly: GCF_030128825.1. Classification (NCBI taxonomy): domain Bacteria; kingdom Pseudomonadati; phylum Pseudomonadota; class Alphaproteobacteria; order Sphingomonadales; family Sphingobiaceae; genus Sphingobium; species Sphingobium sp. WTD-1. Next base: position 401,490 of record NZ_CP119128.1, read on the forward strand.
CCAAGAGCAACGTACGACTGGGCATACCCAATCGGCTCTCCATTCAGCATTGCAATGTATGGAGTGACGGACTCTTGCGCTAAAACGCTTGGCAAGTACTGTTCCTGTACGTCAGCAAGTGTCGGGCGTGCTTCTTCTCCGCCCCACCACTCGACGATATGAGATCGATTTAGCCACTCATAGAGCATCGCAAGGTCATGCTCAGTCATGAGGCGCAGTGTGACGGAATCGGTGCTGTTGGTCACGATGCTGTACTTTGTGATGCCTAACGAATTAGCTCAGCGGGCGGCGAAGCCATCCGCTGGAGCGACTAGTTGGGCTGTGGACGGTGCCGCATGATTTGGCCGTCAGGCGGTGCATTTCAACCGTGACTTCAGGCCACCCGTTCAAGCGCAGTCATGGGATAAATCTGGACTGAGCCTGGGTGAGATTCGGACTCGACGGCGTAGCCTTCAGGGGTAAGTGTTGTGCAGTACCACCCGACAATGCGCCCCTGCCAAGCAGCGCCAGACTTCTTGCGTACGCGATCCCCCAAGGCAAACGTGGCGTTTGATGGGAATGCGAACCGGCCAGCAGCTGAAGTACTGACCTCATTTTTTCCTTCATTCATTTCAAACCTCTTTTTAATGTTTTAGGTTATCGCCAGCTCGGCAACTTGATACTCTGGTGAAGCCCAACTTTGTTTTAGGGCGACTGCCCTGCTGCGTAACATCGTTGCTGCTCCATAACATCAAACATCGACCCACGGCGTAACGCGCTTGCTGCTTGGATGCCCGAGGCATAGACTGTACAAAAAAACAGTCATAACAAGCCATGAAAACCGCCACTGCGCCGTTACCACCGCTGCGTTCGGTCAAGGTTCTGGACCAGTTGCGTGAGCGCATACGCTACTTGCATTACAGTTTACGAACCGAACAGGCTTATGTCCACTGGGTTCGTGCCTTCATCCGTTTCCACGGTGTGCGTCACCCGGCAACCTTGGGCAGCAGCGAAGTCGAGGCATTTCTGTCCTGGCTGGCGAACGAGCGCAAGGTTTCGGTCTCCACGCATCGTCAGGCATTGGCGGCCTTGCTGTTCTTCTACGGCAAGGTGCTGTGCACGGATCTGCCCTGGCTTCAGGAGATCGGAAGACCTCGGCCGTCGCGGCGCTTGCCGGTGGTGCTGACCCCGGATGAAGTGGTTCGCATCCTCGGTTTTCTGGAAGGCGAGCATCGTTTGTTCGCCCAGCTTCTGTATGGAACGGGCATGCGGATCAGTGAGGGTTTGCAACTGCGGGTCAAGGATCTGGATTTCGATCACGGCACGATCATCGTGCGGGAGGGCAAGGGCTCCAAGGATCGGGCCTTGATGTTACCCGAGAGCTTGGCACCCAGCCTGCGCGAGCAGCTGTCGCGTGCACGGGCATGGTGGCTGAAGGACCAGGCCGAGGGCCGCAGCGGCGTTGCGCTTCCCGACGCCCTTGAGCGGAAGTATCCGCGCGCCGGGCATTCCTGGCCGTGGTTCTGGGTTTTTGCGCAGCACACGCATTCGACCGATCCACGGAGCGGTGTCGTGCGTCGCCATCACATGTATGACCAGACCTTTCAGCGCGCCTTCAAACGTGCCGTAGAACAAGCAGGCATCACGAAGCCCGCCACACCGCACACCCTCCGCCACTCGTTCGCGACGGCCTTGCTCCGCAGCGGTTACGACATTCGAACCGTGCAGGATCTGCTCGGCCATTCCGACGTCTCTACGACGATGATTTACACGCATGTGCTGAAAGTTGGCGGTGCCGGAGTGCGCTCACCGCTTGATGCGCTGCCGCCCCTCACTAGTGAGAGGTAGGGCAGCGCAAGTCAATCCTGGCGGATTCACTACCCCTGCGCGAAGGCCATCGGTGCCGCATCGAACGGCCGGTTGCGGAAAGTCCTCCCTGCGTCCGCTGATGGCCGGCAGCAGCCCGTCGTTGCCTGATGGATCCAACCCCTCCGCTGCTATAGTGCAGTCGGCTTCTGACGTTCAGTGCAGCCGTCTTCTGAAAACGACAGAACATGAGCACATAAGATTGGGCTATTGTGTATCTTAACCAGCATCTCAATCAAGCTATCTCAAACCGTAGCTCGGAAAGAATAAGGAGCATGTATGCCGCGTCGCGTGACCCTGACCGATCGACAGCGCGAGGCGCTGCTTCACTTGCCGGTCGATCAAGGTGAGCTGCTGCGGCACTATACCCTCAGCGATGAGGATCTCGGGCATATCCGCCAGCGCCGGCGCGCCCACAATCGTTTTGGCTTCGCGCTGCAACTGTGCGTCCTGCGCTACCCGGGCCGGGTGCTCGCTCCTGGCGAGTTGATCCCGGCGCAGGTATCGGATTTCATCGCGGCCCAGCTCGGCCTGACCAGCGACGATCTACTCCTCTATGCCGCGCGCGAGGAGACCCGGCACGAGCATCTGGCGGACCTTCGCCGAATCTACGGCTATCGCTCCTTTTCGGGGCGGGGCGCACGGGATTTGCGCGAATGGATCGCTCGGGAAGCCGAGGCGGCGACATCGAATGAGGATCTTGCCCGTCGCTTCGTTGCGGAGTGTCGCCGCACCCGCACGATCCTTCCCGGCTCCTCGACGATCGAGCGCCTTTGCGCCGATGCGCTGGTTGAGGCCGAGCGCCGGATCGAGGATCTTATCGCCCATCGCATCACGCCAACCCTGAGCGAGAATTTGGCTCACCTGTTGGAGGATACGGTGGATGGTCGCGTCACGCGCTTCGTATGGCTGCGACAGTTCGAGGTTGGCGCAAATTCAGCAGCCGCTAACCGGCTGATGGATCGACTGGAATATCTTCAAAGGTTCGATCTTCCGGCGGATTTGCTGGACGGCGTGCCGGCGCATCGTGTGACCCGGCTTCGCCGGCAGGGCGAGCGCTATTACGCCGACGGCATGCGTGATCTGCCCGAAGACAGGCGGCTTGCGATCCTCGCTGTCTGCACCCTGGAATGGCGGTCATCGCTGGCCGATGTCATCGTGGAGACCCACGATCGCATCGTAGGCCGTCTCTATCGGGCCTCCGAACGCCTTTGCAACACCAGGATCGCCGACGAAAAGGCGGCCGTTCGGGACACGCTGAAGTCCTTTGCCGAAATCGGTGGTGCTTTGCTTGGAGCGCAGGACGATGGCACGGCCCTGGACGGGATAATCGCCACCGGGCCTGGCTGGGAACGGTTCAGAACCCTTGTCGCCACGGCCTCCGCGCTGACCAACGTGCTCGCGGCCGACCCGCTCAGCCGTGTGCTGGACGGCTATCACCGTTTCCGCCTCTACGCGCCCAGGATGCTGCGCCTGCTCGACATGCAGGCGGCGCCGATCGCCACGCCTCTTCTGGCGGCCGTTGCGATGCTGCGTAACGGGATCAAGGTCGATCCGCCGGTGGATTTTCTACGTCCCAACTCGAAATGGCATCGTCATCTTCGCGCTGAGCCCAGCGGCGACCACCGGCTTTGGGAAATCGCGGTGCTGTTCCACATCCGCGACGCCTTCCGGTCCGGTGACATATGGTTGGCGGGATCGCGCCGCTATGGCGACCTCAAGCAGCTTCTGGTCCCGCCACAGGCGATAGAGCAGACCGCGCGGCTCGCCGTGCCGCTGCGGCCCGGCGAATGGCTGGCCGAGCGCAGGGCTCGACTGGATACACGGCTGAAGGAGTTTGGCCGCGCGGCGCGAACCGGCACGATCCCAGGCGGCATCATCGAGAACGGCAAGCTGCACATCGACAAGCTGAGGGCCGACACGCCCGAAGGGGCCGAGGATCTCGTGCTCGATCTCTATCAACAGCTCCCGCCCGCGAGGATCACCGATCTGTTGCTGGAAGTCGATGAGCGAACCGGATTTTCCGAGGCGTTCACGCATCTGCGCACCGGCGCGCCCTGCAGCGACCGGATCGGCCTGATGAACGTGTTGCTGGCGGAAGGCGTCAATCTCGGTTTGCGCAAGATGGCGGCGGCGACCAACACGCACAGCTTCTGGGAATTGCTGCGGATCGCGCGCTGGCATGTCGAAGGCAGCGCCTATGATCGGGCGCTCGCCATGATCGTGGAGGCCCACGCCGCCCTGCCCATGGCCGCCTTCTGGGGACAAGGGCAATCGGCATCCAGCGACGGGCAGTTCTTCCTTGCTACCGAGCAGGGCGAGGCGATGAATCTGATCAACGCGAAATATGGCAACGTCCCGGGCCTCAAGGGATACAGCCATGTGTCCGATCAATATGCGCCGTTCGCAACCCAGGTGATCCCGGCAACGGTCAGCGAGGCTCCCTATATCCTGGACGGGCTGCTCATGAATGACGCGGGCCGCCGCGTTCGCCAGCATTTTGCCGACACGGGCGGCTTCACCGATCATGTGTTCGCCGCCTGCGCCTTGCTCGGCTACAGGTTCGCCCCCCGTATCCGCGATCTCCCTCAGAAAAGACTCTATGCCTTCACGCCCAACGCGACGCCGGCCAATGTGCGAGCGCTGGTCGGAGGTAAGATCAATGAACCGCTCATCGAGCGCAACTGGCCCGACATCCTGCGCATCATGGCGACGATCGCAGCGGGGATCGTCGCCCCCAGCCAGATTCTTCGCAAGCTCGCCTCTTACCCGCGCCAGAATGAGCTGGCCCTCGCATTGCGAGAGGTGGGCCGCATCGAGCGAACCCTGTTCATGATCGACTGGATTCTTGATGCCGGCCTCCAGCGCCAGGCTCAGATCGGCCTCAACAAGGGTGAGGCCCACCACGCCCTAAAGCGCGCCATCAGCTTCCACCGCCGAGGTGAAATCCGGGATCGATCCGGCGAAGGCCAGCACTATCGCATCGCCGGAATGAACCTGCTCGCCGCCATCATCATATTCTGGAACACCATGAAGCTCGGCGAGGTCGTCAATACCCGGGCCGCCAGCGGTACCCATATCGCGCCTGATCTACTCGCCCACGTCTCGCCGTTGGGATGGGAACACATCAATCTAACCGGGGAATATCGCTGGCCCAAATCCTTAGCGTAGGATTCCGCCCCCTCCCGCAAACGCCCCCTATAGCGAGACGCTGGCGGGCATGGTGCAGAAGATCGACGCCACCTTGCAGCGCGCCGACGCGCTGGTGACGGCAGCCAGGGACGGAGCAACGCCGCGTCACGTTGTTGACCGGATCGTAGCGGCAGGCGGTGACGCCCGCGCCGAGGACCGGCGGACGATCGCGACCGCAGCCGCAGAGCTGAAGGATGCAACTCGGGCGCTTCAGGGCGTCACCGCATCGGCGCGGCGGGGCTACGAGCAGAACCGCTGGTTGATGTGGACGGCGATCGGCGGAGTGGTGCTCGGCATGGTGCTTTGGGCGGCGTTCGCCGGCGTCGTCGCGCGTGCCGTGCCGGCGAGCTGGCAATGGCCGGAAAAGATGGCGGCGCGAGCGCTCGACCTGTCAATGTGGGAAGGCGGGCAGCGGATGATGCAGGCTGCCTCGCCCACCGCGTTCCGCGCGATCATAGCGGCCGACAGGATGGTGTTGGCCAATCGCGAAACGATCGAAGGGTGCAGCAAGGCCGCAGCCCGAACGCGCGAGACGGTGCGATGCACAATCAAAGTTGGTGCTAGCCTTGAGGAGCAGCAGGATAGCGACCGCTAGTTCCTATTCACTGCAACTCGATTTTGGCATGATTGCTGGCTCACTTTTTACTGATTTGCCCTGCTGGTTGCGCGAGCCGGCGCGCCAAGCTGCGACTATCAAATAGATACCTGCGGCAATCATCGGCACGGTGAGCCACTGACCCATATGAAGCCCTGTTCTGGCTGTGAAGCCGACAAGCTGGGCATCCGGCTCCCGGAAGAATTCGACAATGAAGCGAGCGAGCCCATAGCCAAGAAGGAACACGCCGACGAGCATGCCAGGGCGACGTCGGGCGTTGGTAAACCAGAAAAGGCACGCGAGCACGGCAAACAAGACCAGTCCTTCCAGCCCGGCTTCGTAGAGCTGGCTCGGGTGACGCGCGAGGCCATCGCGACTTCCGGGGAACACAATCGCCCAAGGCACATCGGTGGGCTTTCCCCAAAGCTCACCATTCACGAAATTAGCGAGGCGGCCGAAGAACAGGCCGATCGGCACGGTGCAGGCGACATAATCATGGACCCGCAGCCATTCGAGGCCGTGTCGTCGCGCGAACAGGATCAGCGCGAGCGAGACGCCAGCTGCACCCCCGTGGAACGACATGCCGCCGTCCCACAGCTTGAGGATTTGCAGGGGGTCGAAGATCATCTCAGGACCGTAAAAGATCACATAGCCGAGACGGCCACCGAGGATAACGCCCAACGTCGCGTAGAACACGAGATCGTCGGCTTGTGCGCGGTTCATCGGGGCCGCTGGTTGGGCCAGCAGCCGCAGCAGATACCACCACCCGGCAATGATGCCGGCGATATAGGCCAGCGAGTACCAGCGGATGTCGAGCGGGCCTATGGAGATGGCTATCGGGCTCAATCCGAGGCTGGCGAATGCGATATGGCTATCCAAGGATTGTATCCTGCCTGCGAGAAGCGGCGCTCGAGCGCGCCATGGGTTATTCCGGTGCGATTGAAGCGCCGGCATCCTTGAGCGCCGCAAACCCGCCGGGGACGTGGGCGACATTCTCCACGCCCATCTCCTTGAGTGATTTTGCGGCCAGCGCCGAGCGGGCGCCGGACCCACAATAGAGCACCAACCGCGATCCACTGGCGAGTTTGGCATTGTGGGTGGGGCTTTCAGGATCGACCTGGAATTCCAGAAGGCCACGCGGGACATGCACCGCACCAGCCACCAGCCCCGATTTTGCGACTTCCCCTGGCTCGCGGATGTCAACGAACTGGACCTTGGGATTGCCGACAAGTTTGGCTGCATCGTCAGGCGCGATAGTTTCGACAATCGCATTCGCTTCGGAAACGAGTTGTTTCGAGGTGCGTGTTGGCATCGACTTTCTCCTGTAAATGAACCTGTATCGGATGGCTCAGCCCTGCTCGGACTTGCCGCCTATCTGGCGCAGCATTTCCGGCAAATCTGTCGGGCAATCACCGCAAAGCTTGTTTGCCGGAACGGCAACGTCGATCTTCTTTGGGTAGGGAAGATCGAGAGCGGCCATGATCGCGACGAATTCCTGAACGGTCTTGCCCGCAAGGCGCGGGTTCCGTTCACGCTCCTGCGCCACTGTCGTGATGTGGCGATGATTGTAGTCGTGAGCCGGGTAGATCAGACCATCGCCCGGCAGCGTGAAAATCTTCTGCGTGACGGAGTGATAAAGGGTGGCGGCGTCACCGTTTTGGAAGTCGGTGCGGCCACAGCCGTCGATTAGCAGGGCGTCGCCGGTGAAGGCGCGAAGACCATCGGGCTGCTCAACCAGGTAGGTATGGTGGGCGTCGGTGTGCCCCGGCGTAAACAGCGGCTGAAGCTTGAGCGCGCCGACAGTCAAAGGCTGGTCCTCGGCGACCCCCACGTCAGCACAGGGAAGGCCGTCCATGGCGGGGTACGCGATCTTGGAGCCGGTAAGGCTGCGCAGATAGCAGGCCGATGTGACGTGGTCCGCATGCACATGCGTCTCCAACGTATAAGCCAGTTCGAGATCCAGTTCCTGAAGCGCGGCAAGGTCGCGTTCGATCGTTTCGAGGACAGGATCGATCAGGACGGCTTTGCGCGTCTCCGGGCAACCGAGGAGGTAGGTGTAGGTCGAGGACTCCGGCTCGAACAACTGACGAAAGATCATGATCGGTCTCCAATGGTGTCTAGCCGCCGATCCCGCCCAGGCTGCGGAACAGCATGTAGGCGGCCACGGCCAGCAGGACGAAAGCGAAGATGCGGGTGAGCAAGCCCTTATGATCGGCGAGCCGGATGGCGGTTTGCATGCCGGCGACGCCGCCAGCGACCCCGCCAGCGATGAAGAAGCCGGCCACGCGCCAATCCACGAGTCCTGACAGGGCATAGTTGAGGGCTGTCGCCGATCCGAACGTTCCCACCGAAAACAGCGACGATCCGACCGCGTTGAGGATGGGCATGCCGCTGCCGAGCATGATGCCGGGCACAATCAGGAAGCCGCCGCCGATGCCGAAGAACCCTGACAGGAGGCCGGCGAGAAGGCCGATCGCCACGAGCCGCACAGCGATGGGGCGCGTGATCCGCACGCCCGGGTCGCCGCCGCCGGATTTGCCGCGCAGCATGGAAACCCCCACCACGATCATCACGCCTGCGAACAGCACCAGGAGATGCTGACCCGCCACCATCTTGCCCAGGGTGGAGCCGATCAGGGCGCCTATGACGCCCGATGCCCCGAAGACGAGGGCGCAGGGCCACTTCACGGTTCCGGCCCGGGCGTGCTGGATCAGGTTGGCGAAGGCATTGGCGGCCACCGCCAGCGCGCTCGTGCCGATCGCGACGTGCGGGTCCTTCATGCCCACGACATACAGCAGCAACGGCAGGGCAAGGATCGAGCCGCCGCCGCCGATCACCCCGAGGGTAAAGCCGACGACGACACCGGATATGAGCGTGAGGATGTCGACCGGCGTCATGGGTTTGCCCCGGGCCTGGCTGCGCGATAACGTTCCTGAAGGGCGAAGACGCCCATGCCCGCCAGCATCGCCACGACGAACACCAGCGCCGCCGGCGCTCCGAGGCTCAGGGCGACCAGGGCCGGACCAGGGCAGTAGCCGACGAGGCCCCATCCGACGCCGAACAAAGCCGCGCCCGAGAGAAGCTTCTTGTCCAGGGACCGGGACGATGGCCCATTGAACGCCGGTGCGAAAAGCGGAGCATCGCGCCTTCGGCCGAGTGCAAATCCCAACGCTGAAACCATGACGGCCGAGGCCAGCACCAAGGCAAGGCTCGGGTCCCACGACGGCGCGGCGACATCAAGAAACGCCAGAACCTTGCTGGGGGCTATCATGGCGGAGACGATCAGGCCGAAGCCGAAAATGAGCCCCGAGGCGAGCGCGATGAGCAGCTTCCTCATTGCTCAGAGTCCGATGACGTGTCGGGCGACGTACACAGTCGCGGCCGCTGTGATGAGGAAGACGCCTGTCGCGGCGAGCGAGCGGGGCGAGAGCCTCGCTATTCCGCAGACGCCATGCCCGCTGGTGCAACCACTCCCGAGCCGAGTCCCAAATCCCACCAGAAGGCCGGCTGCGATCACGACGGCGACTGGGGCCGGCGACGTGAGGTCCGGTAGCAGGCCGCCCGCCGCCCGGTAGAGCAAGGGCGCGGCGAGCAGGCCGACCAGGAATGTTGCGCGCCAGGCCATCTCGCCGCGGACAGGCGCAAGCACCCCGCCGACGATGCCGCTGATTCCAGCGATGCGCCCATTGGCGATCCACAGGAAGGAAGCCGAGAGGCCGATTAGCGCGCCGCCCACGATGGCCGAGAATGGGGTGAAACCCTCCATCGTCAGGATTCTCTGCTCTCAGCTTCGTCACCGGCGCAAAAGAGTGCGTAGAGTTCCGTCAGGATCGGCAGCACGCGCTCGGACGTGATGCGGTAGAATATCGTCGTTTTCTCCCGCCGTGTTCCGACCAGGCCTTCGTCGCGCAGCGTGGCCAGATGGCGGGACAAATTCGACTGTGTCAGTCCGAGGCGTTCGCCCAGATCGGTTACCGACAACTCCCCGCCGAGCAGGCTGCACAGGATCATCAGACGGTGCCGGCTCGCAAGCGAACGGAGGAACGCTTCCGCTTCGCCGGCCTTTTCCTCCAGAAGCTCCGGAGACATTTTAACGAGGGAAGGTGGCACAGTTGCTCCAAACATCTTATATGTAGCATATATGATGGAGTGGTGTTCGATCAAGCGCCAGCTAGGAGGTTCCCCCCGTGAGCTACTATTTCGCCAAGCCATCGAGGCTCCTTCGAAGCGCCGGAGTGCGAGGTAACCCCATGCTGATCGACCAGGCTGTCCGTATCGCTTCCGAGCTGCGCTGCACGCTGGGACAGATTTAGATGCTCGATCGACGTTCGCTGTTGGCTGGCGGAGCGGCATTGTTCGCAACCACCGCTTGCTCGCGCTCCACGCCGGGCCTCGGCGGGGGAGGTGCAAACCCGCTTCCGATGCCGCCGCTGTTGGACGCACGGCCTGGCCGCTCATTCGCGCTACGGGTCCAGTCCGGAACGACTTCATTTTATCCAGGCCGGCCGAGTGACACGCTCGGGTATAATGGCAGCTATCTCGGACCGACGATCAGGGTGCGCCGTGGCGACGACGTGGCGGCTGTCGTGACCAACGGGCTCAACGCGGACACGACTGTGCATTGGCACGGGCTTCTGATCCCCGGAGAGCTGGATGGCGGCCCCCATCAGATCATCGCGCCGGGCGCGACCTGGCGGCCCACGCTCCCGATCCGGCAGCCCGCAGCGACCCTCCTTTATCACTCACACGTCCATGGGTTGACGGCCGAGCAAGTCTATTCGGGCCTGGCTGGGGCGTTGCTGGTAACCGACGACGAAGAGCAGGGCCTGGGGCTCCCGTCAGAATATGGCGTGGACGATCTGCCCCTGCTCATCCAGGATCGCCAGTTCGAAAATGGTCGCCTTGTCATGCCAGGCGGCATGATGGTCGCCATGCAGGGCCGGCGCGGCGACACGATCCTTGTGAACGGCGCGGTGAATCCGCTGGCGGCGGTGCCAAATCGGTTGGTTCGCCTGCGGCTCGTCAACGCATCGAACGCGCGGATTTATGAGCTGTCGTTTTCCGATCGGCGGAGCTTTCACTGGATCGGAACCGAAGGGGGGCTGCTCGAACACGCAGTGGCATTGGAAGCCATAACCTTGGCGCCGGGCCAACGTGCCGAGCTTCTCGTGGACTTCACGGACGGTAGGTCCGCCTCGCTGGTGACGGCGGCTGATACCAACAGCTCGATGATGGGCGGCATGGGTATGATGGGGCGTGGCGCCCGAAGGACCGATGCCGCGGCACCAGCGACCGTGCTGCGGTTTGAACCACGGCCGTTGGGACAGGCTCGTGCCAGCGGCGTCGTGCCGACCCTTCTGGCATCACGAACTGGGCCCGACGCCAGCAAGGCGGTGCGCCGTCGCCGTCTGAGCCTCAACATGGGCATGGGCGGCATGATGGGCTCAGGAAGCGGCGGTGGCGGCCTTACGATCAATGGCAAGCCATTCGACATGAATCGCATCGATGAGACGGTGAAGCTAGGCTCCACCGAAATATGGGAGGTGTCTGGCGAAATGATGCGCCACCCGATCCATATTCACGGCGTCCACTTTGATGTTCTCACCCGCGGTGGCGGGCAGCCCGATGTTCTCGACCAGGGGCCGCGCGACACGGTCCTCGTCAAGGAACCGGTGGAGCTTCTCATCCGATTTGATCAGCCGGCCAAGAGCGCTCCCTTCATGTATCACTGCCATATCCTTGAACATGAGGATAATGGAATGATGGGCCAGTTCAGTGTTGCGTAGGCGTAGGCTCCCACTTCTGGAGAGTTTATGCAGCGCCTACCGTCCAACAGGAGAGCAAGGTTGCCAAAAAGAGCTTTCGCCACATTTCTGCTCGCGGCAACGATGCTGACCGGCGGCACCTCGCTAGCTGCACAGGATAATCTGGTTTATCCCGTAATACCGGGATTTGGCGGGATCGTGGCCGTGCCCAGTGCTGCCGAGCGGCCCGATCCCAAGCTTCGCTACCGCGTCTTGTTCAATGTCACCAAGGCCGCAAGCTCTCCCGACAAAGTGAATCCCAGCCTTGAGAAGGTCGCGCGCTTCGTGAACCTGCTAGGCGCGGACAAGGTCCATCCGGCTGGTGACATCGCCGTCATCATTCATGGTCCCGCGACCCCGCTCGTCCTGCAGAACGCGCCATATGCGGCGCGTATGAAGGTAGCGGCCAACCCGAACGCTGCGCTGATTGCCGCTCTCCAGAAAGCCGGTGTTTCAATCCGCGTTTGCAGTCAGGCCATGGTCGGAAATGAGATCATGCCGAACCAAGTGGCTTCGGGCGTTGAGATCGATGATTCGGCGCTTACAACCTTGGCGAATCTACAAATCCGGGGTTACGCGCTCATCCCGGATTGAAAGGTGCGATACCCCCTCACCCGCAGCAGCCCGCCACGGTCCCGTTCGCCTTCGCCTCCTGAATCGGAGGGCATGGGACATCGCCGAACGAGCAGAACACGCAGCAGTCGCCGGCCAGGGGCCGCAGCACCGCCGCGCAATGTCGGCAATCATAGAAGAACTGGCAGGCGTTGGTGGGCATCGTCTCGGTCGCGACACCGCCGCACTCGGGACAGGTCAGCGTGGAGGTGAGCTGCATCAGGAAAGCGCCTTTATAAGCGGCGCTTCAATGCGATCCCATATCAGCGCGGTCAGCGTCAGGGTCGTGCCGATCGTGAGCATGATCGGAGTTGCGCGGGACGGTAGGGTCACGGTGCAGGACCGATCCGCAGCGCAGGTCCTCCGACGCCGCACATACGCCCACCACCCGGCAGCCAGGCCGACGAGGGAAAGCGCCGTCAGGGCCCAGCGCAGAGGCATCAGCGCGGCGAAGGTGCTCGACAGGCCCGCCCCCACGCCCAGCGCCGCCAGCGCGAGCGGCAAGACGCAGCAGGATGCGGCGGCTAGGACCGCGCCGAAGCTCGCCAGCGCACCCAGGGCGGATAGCCCCGCGTCGGCGCGGCGTGGCGATGCGGAAGCGGCCAGGGTTTCGTGCGGCAAAATCCTTTTATTCATCAGTCGTCTCCGGCGGAATAACCCCCTAATGCCTCCTGTAGCGGCTACAGGAGCAAGCGAATTATGAGGGATGAGAAAGGCCTAGCTATCGGCGAGTTGTCGCGCCGAACCGGCGTGAACATCGAGACGATCCGCTATTTCGAGCGCGTCGGCATTGTGGCGACCCCACCCCGCACGAGCGGGGGCCGGCGAGTATATGGGGCCGGCCACGTCCGCGTCCTTGGATTCATCCGTGGCGCGCGTGAACTCGGCTTCACCCCGGCCGAGGTGCGCGCGATCCTGTCACTTGGCGGTCCCGCGCAGGCGTCGTGCAGTGAGGTCCGCGAGATCGCGGCCCACCACCTGGAGCGGGTTCGCGCGAAAATGGCAGACCTAGCGCAACTCGAAAGCCTGCTTGCCACGACGATCGACCGTTGCGAGGGCGACGGGGCGGCGAGTTGTGCCGTGATCGAATTGCTTGACCAATATACAACCACTTAGGTGTCAAAACCGGTCGGGGCTGTTGAAAAAAGGCCGGGTGATCCGATCGCGTTCCTAACGGGTTCCCTGCTTCGACACATCGGGAGCAGCGGCCATGATGGGTGAGCAACAGCGAGGCGGCAAGGGCGCAAGCTGGCGGGCGCTGGGAGCGATGATCCCCGCCGATCATATGCTGCACAGGATAGACGGGCTGATCGACCTGGGTGAACTGCGCGATGCGCTCGCGCCGCACTACAGTTGCCGTGGGCGTCCCTCGATCGCGCCTGAATTGCTGGTCCGCATGGCGCTGATCGCTCGCCTCTATGGCATCACGTCGGAGCGCCGTCTGTGTGAGGAAGTCCGCTTCAACCTCGCCTATCGCTGGTTCTGCCGATTGCCGCTCAACGCGCCGGTGCCGCACCACTCGACGTTTAGCAAGAACCGGCATGGCCGCTTCCGCGATGCTAGCATCTTCCGCATCCTGTTCGAGCAGACGGTGCGGCGCTGCGCCGATGCGGGGCTGATCGCCCACAAGGATGCCGCAATCGATGCATCGTTCGTCGCGGCCGATGCGAGCTGGCAGCGCAAGATGCGGGACGCCGACATGGCCGCGCCCCGGCTTCCCCGCCCGGTTTGTGAATGGCTGGCGGATCAGGCCAATGCTCCACCGCAGGAACATGGCGTACCGCGTGGCAAACCGGCCGAGGTGTCACGCACCGATCCGGCGTCGGCATGGTCGGCGCGCACGGCGCGGGGCCGGTTCGGCTATGCCTTCAATGTCCTGATTGACACGCCGGGAGGGGTGGCGATCGACGTGGAGGCCAGTCCCGCCCGCTTCGCCGCGGAAGTCGATGCGGGGCGGACCATGCTGGCACGGGCCGACAATCGGTTCGGCTATCGGCCAAAGCGTGTCGCGGCCGACACCGCCTATGGCAGCGCTGCGTTCCTGGCGTTCGTCACCGATCGCGGCACCATCCCGCATATCCCGGTGCTGGAACGATCCGAACAGACCAAGGGCAAATTCCCCCGCGAAGCCTTCCGCTATGAGCGGGAGCAGGACCGCTATGTCTGCCCCGCTGGGAAGATACTGCCCTTTCGCGGTGCCGATCGTCGGGCGGGCTTTCTCCGATACAGCGCCAGTCCTGCCGATTGCCGCGCCTGTCACCTCAAACGGAAATGCACCGCAGGCAGCAACAGGTCGGTCACGCACAGCGAATATGAGGACGTGCGTGAGATGGTGCGCGGCGAGATGCAGACGCCGCTATTCAAGCGGTCGATGCGGCTGCGCCGGGGTGTCGAGCGGGTGTTCGCCGATGCCAAAGGCAAGCGAGGGCTGACCCGCCTGCACCTTCGCGGACTGCGCGGTGCCGAAGAAGAGTTTCTGTTGGGCGCGGCCATTGCCAATCTCGTGCTGTTAGCCCGCACCGACGCAAGACCGGCCCGGAACCGTCGCCCGCCCCCGGTGCCGGAACGCATCGAGCGCATGGCCCGGATCAGCCGTGGCCGGTTCGAGCAATCCTACTACGCGACGATCTTCTGACGCCGGTTAGCCGGGTTCGCGCTCGGCCGCAGGGAAGTGGCGATAGAAGGTAGAACGGCCGACCTGGAGCAGCTTCGCGACCTTCGCCGGTTTGTCGCCAGCCTTGAGCAGCTTGCGGGCGGTATCGAGCATGTCAGGCGTCATGACCGACTTGCGGCCTCCGCCCGTGCCGCCCTTGGCCCGTGCCGCTGCCAAACCGGCAATCGTCCGTTCCTTTATCAGTTCGCGCTCCATCTCCGCGACAGAAGCGAGGATATGGAACAGCAGACGGCCCGATGGGGTTGCCGTGTCGAACCCGTCCGTCAGGGACCGGAAATCAATCTTCCGAGCGGACAAGTCCGCCGCCAGTTCGATCAGGCCCCCGATCGATCGGCCAAGGCGATCGAGCTTCCATATCACCAGCGTGTCACCGGCCCGCACGAAATTGAGAGCTTCGGTCAGACCGGGACGGTTCAGCTTCGCGCCGCTCACCTTGTCGGTGAACAGCTTTTCACAGCCAGCCTTGGTCAGCGCATCGGTTTGTAGCGTCAGGTCCTGGTCGGAGGTCGAGACACGCGCATAACCAACCAGCATGAGTCCCGTTATCCCATCTCAAACAGCGAATTTCGGGACTCATATTTCGGGAACATATTTTGGGAAAGCCCCGGCGGGCATACAGCGGATTTTTGTGTCGGTCACGGTCGTCCCGTTGGAGGTTCCCAATCGGGAAGGCTGATAACCGGCTCACCCATGGAATAAACCCGGACGAGCGTCGTCTATGCTTTCAGGACTGATGCGCCGGAGGCTTATGCGTAGACGATATTGGATGCTCGGTCTGACTGCTTCGGCCCTGCTCACAGGCGCAGTCGCGGCCGCCCCTGCCGGTGGTTACGCCAGCATGGTGGCTGCCGCGATGGACCGGATGATGGCGGGCATGATGGTCAAGCCGTCCGGCAACGTCGACCGCGACTTCGTCACGATGATGCTCCCGCATCATCAGGGTGCGATCGATATGGCAGTGGCGGAGCTGCGCTACGGCCATAACGAGCAGCTCAAGCGCATCGCGCAGGAGATCATCATCGATCAGCAGCAGGAGATTGCCGCTATGAAGTTGGCGATCGGTCAGCCGCTACCGCCTTCGACGCCGGCCCCGACGCAGGGCGGCGACCACCACAGCCCTATGGAGCACTGACATGATCCGGACCATCCTGCGCTCGGCCGCCTTGCTGATGAGCGCCGCACCGGGCCTCGCCATGGCGCAGCAGGCGCCGTGGAACGCCAAGGACATGCCCGTCAGCCACCGCGACCGCGTCTATGCGTCCGAACAATTCTCCAACACGGTGTCGGTGACGGACCCTGCCGACAACCGGCTGCTCGGCGTCATCAAGCTCGGCGATCCGCAGCCGATGAACTTCTCCCCGCTCTACAAGGGACAAGTGCTGGTCCACGGCCTGGGCTTCTCGCCGGACGGGAAGACCTTGGCGGTCGTGTCGATCGGATCGAATGCCGTGTCGTGGATCGACACCGCCACCAACACGGTCAAACACACGACCTATGTCGGGCGCAGTCCGCACGAGGCGTTCTTCACGCCGGACGGAAAGGAGGTCTGGGTCACCGTTCGCGGCGAGGACTATATCGCCGTGCTCGATCCCGCGACGTACAAGGAAACCGGCCGCATCAAGACGCCCGGTGGTCCGGGTATGACGATCTTCTCGCCCGATGGGCGATACGGCTATGTCTGTTCCTCGTTCAATCCGGTGCTGGCCGTGTTCGATGTCGCAACCCACGCACAGGTCGGACAGGTGGCGCAGCCGAGCCCATTCTGCCCCAACATCGCCGCGACGCCGGACGGCAAGCAGGCGTGGTTTACGCTAAAGGACATCGGCAAGACGGTCGCATTCGATGCCAGGCCACCCTTCACAATCCTCAAGGTGCTGGATACCGGGCCGATCACCAATCACGTCAACTTCGCCCGCACGGCCAAGGGGCAGTTCGCCTATGTGACGGTCGGCGGGGAGAATGCGGTGAAGGTGTTCCGCACGTCCGACTTCACGCTGGTGGCAACCATTCCAGTCGGCAAGATGCCGCACGGTGTCTGGCCGTCCGGCGACGGTCGGCGCATCTATGTCGGGCTGGAGAATGCCGATGAGCTGGCCGCGATCGACACCGCTGGCAACACGGTCGTCGCTACCGTGCCGGTCGGACAGGCACCGCAGGCGATCGCCTATGTGCCGAACGCTGTTCCGACAGGCCCCGGCACCGACAATCTCCAGCCGCTCGGCACGGCCGGCAAGGCGTTGCATCTGACTATGGGGCCGATCGGCGGCAAGGGTGCGGCAAGCAGCATCACCCTCTTCGACCAAGGCATCATTCAGGTCGTGCAGAGTGCCGTTACCGGTTTGCAGCCCAAGAAGCCCTACATGCTCGTGCTGACCGCCAACGCGGATGGTAGCGGCGCTGTAGAGCCGCTTGCCAACTTCATGAGCAACCCGGCGGGTGCGGCGATCGTCAACGCGTCGGGTCCGATCCGGCAGATCGTTCAAGGCAGCACCGCGACGCCCCGCCGTTTTCTGGCGGTCGCTGAGGTGGTGAACGGCGCGCCGGGACGCATCGTGCAGGTACAGCGCGACTGACATGGACCCGCTTGCCGCCGCGATCGAGCCCCTGATCCCCGGTCTGCGCCGCTATGCCCGGTCGTGGTTGCGCGATCGGGCAATGGCAGATGACGTGGTGCAGGATTGTCTCGAGCGCGCGGTCGGGCGCTGGCGACAACGACGCGGGGCGGAGGTGCGCCCATGGGTCTATACGATCCTGCACAATCTGTTGGTCGACCATCAGCGGCAGCATAGCCGGCGAGGCACAGCGGTTCCGCTCCACCTCGTGGACGACGCCACGCTCGGCCGTCCGGCCGATCAGGAAACAGGCCTACACCACCGCGACCTGCTGCGCGCCCTTGATGCGTTGCCCGAGGAGCAGCGAACGGTGCTGCTCCTCGTATCGGTCGAGGGCCTGCCCTATGCGGAGGTCGCTGCCGTTGTCGGCGTGCCGCTGGGCACGGTGATGTCGCGCATATCCCGGGCGCGCGACCGACTGGCGACCCTCCTCCGGGAGGGTGAACGGCCGCGATTGAGGAGCGTGCAATGACCAGCCCGATCGGCGAGGACGATCTGGCCGCATGGATCGATGGCAGGCTGTCGCCCGAGCGGCAGCGCCTGGTCGATGCCTATCTTGAAGGCCAGCCGGACCTGCATGCCCGTTTGCGGGAACAGGCGGAGCAGGCGCGAGCCCTTGCATCCCTGTTTGCCCCGATCGCGGATGAACCGATCCCGGCGACGATGCGCGTCGCAGCCATCAGGGGGCGGCAACGTCAGCCGCGATGGCAATTCGCCATCGCCGCGTCACTTCTGCTGGCGGTCGGGTTTGGCGGTGGTTGGTCGAGCGCGAAGTGGAGCGGTGAACCCCGCGCAGGCATCGCGGCGCTGGCCAACGAGGCGAGTGACAATTTCCGTGTCTATGCCGCCGACCGGATACGACCGGCGGAGATCGGTCCGGATCAGCGCGCCATGCTGATCCGATGGACCTCCGCCCGTTTGGGTGAGCGCGTCACCATCCCGGACCTCAGCACAGCCGGCTATCGCTATGGTGGGGGGCGACTGGTCGCGACGCCTCACGGCCCTGCGGCACTGCTCCTCTACGACGGACCGCAAGCGTCGAAACTCGCGGTGCTGACGAGGCCTATGCAGATCGACAAGACTGCGAGCATGACCAGCACGTCCAGCGGGACCATGGGCCGGGTCACATGGGCAGTCGACGGGATCGGCTATAGTGTGGTGGGCGAGCGGCCTGCGGCCGAGCTGCATCCGATTGCCGATGAAGTCCGGCGGCAGGCCGATGCGGCGCTGGTGTCCTGATAGCGCCCTTGCTGCTCCTCAGCGCCGACAGGCACCGGGCGGGCCAGCGCGATCAGGGCTTGCGCTCGGCATCCTTCCTGGCGGCCTCGGCCGGCGTCAGGCGGGCTCGCTCGCGGATGTGGCGTTCCAGCGGCGCGCCGACGAACAGGACGAGCATCGCAAGGATCACCCCGCCAGTGATGAGCGGTCATGGACGATCAAACGTCGCAGGCCCGCCTAACGCTCCAAGTCTTCGAGACCATCGCAGACGAAAGGCTGCCGATCATTCCGATATCCAGATTGGAATGACCATATCAAACGGTTGGTCGTATCGATCTAAGTACGCGATATATGCTGCATGACCCTGGAGCAGCTCAGAATCTTCGTCGGTGTCGCGGAGCGCGAACACGTCACCAAGGCAGCGGAGGTGCTGAACGTCACGCAGTCCGCTGCCTCCGGCGCGATTGCTGCCCTCGAAGCGCGCTACGGGGTTCCTCTGTTTCACCGCGTCGGGCGTGGCATCCAGCTGACCGAAGCAGGCCGCGGCTTTCTGGAGGAAGCGCGCGCGGTGCTGGGGCGGGCAGCGCATGCCGAGACGATGCTGGCGGACTATGCCGGGCTTGCCCGTGGTTCATTGCGGATCGTCGCCAGCCAGACGATCGCGAGCTACTGGTTGCCGGCAAAGCTAGCCGCCTTCCACGAACGCCACCCGCAGATCGCGGTCGAACTGGCGATCGACAACACCGAAGGTGCGGCAGCGCAGGTCCTGAGCGGCGCGGCGGAGCTCGGTTTCGTCGAGGGCGAGGTGGACGAACCGGCGCTCGCCCACTGGCATGTCGGGCGTGATCCGATGGTGCTGGTCGGCCGCGAGGACACCGGGCGCGTCGACGAGGACTGGCTGCGCACTGAACGCTGGATCGTCCGTGAGCTGGGATCGGGTACGCGCTCGACCTTCGAGGACGTGCTGCGAACGCGCGGGTTTGATCCGGCCCAGCTGACGATAGCGATGACGCTGCCGTCCAACGAGGCGGTGCGCACCGCCGTCGAGGCGGGTGCCGGCGTTGCCGTCTTGTCGCGATTGGTCGTCGCGCGCGCGCTCAAGGCCGGTGACCTTGTCGAGCTGCCGCTCGGGCTGCCCGACCGCGCCTTTCACGCGCTGCGCCACAAGGAACGCTATCGCACCCGCGCGGCCGACGCGCTGACGGACCTCATCAAGGAGCAGGTCGCATGACTGCCGACACGCACTCCGTTCTCAGCGGCCTCAAGCCGCTCAGCCGGCTCGATCATCCCCGCGAGATGATTCGTCAGTTCACGCCCAACTGGTTCGCCGCGACGATGGGCACCGGTATCCTCGCGCTCGCGCTGCCGCAGGTGCCCGGCATCGGGCCTTCGCTTAAACCCGTCGGCGAGGTGTTGTGGTTCTTCAATATCGCACTCTTCGCGCTGTTCGCCGGCCTTTATGGCGCGCGCTGGGTGATGTTCGGGCACGAGGCGCGGCGCATCTTCGGGCATAACACCGTGTCGATGTTCATCGGCACCATCCCGATGGGCCTCGCGACGATCATCAACGGCTGCCTCGCCTTCGGCATCGCACGGTTCGGGAATGGCATCGTACCGGTCGCACACGTCCTGTGGTGGATCGACGCCGCCATGTCGCTCGCCTGTGGCGTGCTGATCCCGTACATGATGTTCACCCGTCACGAGCACAGCCTGGACGGCATGACCGCGGTATGGTTGCTGCCGGTCGTCGCTGCCGAAGTGGCGGGCGCCAGCGGCGGGCTGCTCGCGCCGCATCTGGCCGATCCTCACGCGCAGCTCGTCACGCTTGCGACCTCCTATGTGCTGTGGGCCTATTCGGTGCCGGTCGCGTTCGGCATCCTCGCCATCCTCATCCTGCGCATGGCGCTCCACAAACTGCCGCAGGAGAGCATGGCGGCGTCCTCCTGGCTGGCGCTGGGACCGATCGGCACGGGTGCTCTGGGCATGCTGGTGCTCGGGGCGGACGCGCCGGCTATCCTCGCGGCGCACGGGCTGGCCGGTATCGGTGCCGTCGCGCAAGGGATCGGCGTTGTGGCCGGACTCTGCCTGTGGGGCTTCGGCCTGTGGTGGCTGGCGCTCGCGACGCTCATCACCATCCGCTACTGGCGCGCCGGCGTCCCGTTCAACCTGGGCTGGTGGGGCTATACCTTTCCGCTCGGCGTCTACACCGTCGCCACCTTACGCCTAGGCACGACGCTGAACCTCGGTTTCTTCGGTTTCGTCGGCACGGTGCTGACAGTCGCGCTTGCGGCGATGTGGCTGCTCGTCGGCGCCAAGACGCTGGCCGGCGCATGGCGCGGCAACCTGTTCGTCTCACCCTGCATCGCCACCCCGAACTGATCCGCCATGATGATCGGATCAGTCGGTCCGATCACTTGCGAAACGCCCCTTCGATCCGCCAGCGTGGCTGGCCACAGGAGAGCCTTGTCATGGACAATTTCGACGCCGAACTGGCGAGTGAGACCAGCCGTCGCCGCTTTCTCAGGCATGCCGCGCTCGGTACCGCCGGCCTTGCCGCCGCGCCGGCACTGGCGCAGCAGCTCGTCGACCTGAAGCTGCCTGGCGGCAATGCCGAACGGCCGATGACCAGCGCCTTTCCCGGCAAGGGCAGCATGATCCTCCAGCGTGTCCATCCGCCCTTGCTGGAAACGCCGATGGACGTGTTCGACAAGTCGGTGTTCACGCCCAACGACCAGTTCTTCGTCCGCTGGCACTGGGCCGACATCCCGACCTCGATCGATGTCGAGACTTTCCGCCTCAACGTCTTCGGCCACGTCAACCGACCGCTGTCGATCAGCCTCGCCCAGCTGCTGCGCCTGCCGCGGGTCGAGATGGCGGCGGTCAACCAATGCTCGGGAAACAGCCGTGGGCTGTTCCAGCCACGTGTTGCCGGCGCGCAATGGGGCAACGGCGCGATGGGCAATGCCAAATGGCTCGGTGTGCGCCTGCGCGACGTGCTCGACCTCGCCGGGGTCAAGACAGGCGCGGTGCAGGTGCGCTTCGGTGCGCTCGATCAACCGGTCGTGGCGGGCGCCCCTGACTTTGAGAAGGCGCTCGACATCGACCATGCCCGCGACGGCGAAGTGATGATCGCCTTCGGCATGAACGGCGAGCAGCTGCCGCTCCTCAATGGCTTTCCCTGCCGGCTGATCGTGCCGGGCTGGTACTCGACCTATTGGGTCAAGATGCTGAACTCGATCGAGGTACTGCCCGGCCCCGACGACCAGTATTGGATGGCCAAGGCCTACAAGATCCCCGCGACGCCGGGCGCGAATGTCGCGCCCGGCGCCAGAGACTTCCCGACTGTCCCCATCAACCGCATGATCCCGCGCAGCTGGATGACCAGCCTGCCCGATGGCCAGACGATAGCCTATGAGGCATCGATCCCGGTCGGCGGCATCGCGATGGGCGGCGACTGCGGCGTCGCCAAGGTCGATGTATCGTCGGACGGAGGCCGCACCTGGTACAGGACGACGCTCGGAGCGGACGAGGGCAGGTACAGCTTCCGTCGGTGGGATGGTCGCGTGCCGCTGCGACGCGGTGCCAACCCGATCATGGTGCGCTGCTGGAACACCAACGGTGTCGCCCAGCCGATGAAGCCGATCTGGAACCCGGGCGGGTTCATGCGCGGCAATATCGAGACCACCACCATCATCGCGGCCTGAGGAGCGAGTAGCATGAAGACCCCGTCTCCCGGCATCATGGCCGCTGGCCTGATCGGCCTGACCGGCATTATCCTCGTCTCGATCGGGGCGCCGAGCAGCCGCAAGGCGCCTGCCCCGATCTCCGAGACATCCGAGCCGGCACCGCCCACCAGCGTCTCAGCCCGCGGCTTTTCGCTCGCCTCGACCAGCGTCGACCTGCCGGTCGATGACGCTACCTACCCCGATGGTCCGCACGCCGACGTCATCAACGCCAACTGCACTTCGTGCCACTCGGCCAGCATGGCGCTAACTCAGCCTGCGCTATCGGCGGACCAGTGGAAGGCGACCGTCACCAAGATGCGTGAGGTGTACAAGGCGCCGGTGGCCGAGAAGGACGTTGACGCGATCGTTGCTTATCTCACCGCTATGCCGAGCCAGAAAGCGGCACCCGCAACCGGCAAGGCACAGGATCCCGACCCCAAGGTGGCTCCTGATGTCTCAGGTGGAACCGGATAAGCAAACCTCTCGCATAATCTAAAAAGGCGATTTCGACAGACGATCGGCAGCCTTCAGTAGGACTTTTTCAACAGCCACGGCCGCTTGCTCTCGGCAAGCGTGCCGTCGAGGTCGAAGGCGATCAGCCACTTCATGCCGCCTTCCCTGCCGGATCGCGGTAGGCGAGCAGCCTGAGCGCATTGATGACGACGAGCAGCGTCGATCCCTCATGAACCGCCACCGCTGGCCCAATGCCGAGGCCGAGGATGGTAGCAGGCACCAGGAAGGCGACGACACCCAGGCTGACGAAGACGTTCTGCCGGATGATTCCACGGGTATGGCGGCTAAGACCGACTGCGAATGGCAGGTGCGCCAGATCGTCGGCCATCAGCGCCACGTCGGCTGTCTCCAGCGCAACGTCCGACCCCGCCGCGCCCATCGCGATGCCGACCGTGGCGCTTGCCATCGCCGGCGCATCGTTCACGCCGTCGCCCACCATCGCGACCTTGTCTTCGCCGGCGAGCTTCTTGATCGCGGCAACCTTGTCTTCGGGCATGAGGTCGCCCCACGCTTCGTCGATCCCGACTTCGTCGGCGATCGCTTCGGCGACTTTCTGGTGATCGCCGGAGATCATTATCATCCGCGACACGCCCATCTCGTGCAGCCGACGCAACGCGGTCTTGGCAGCTTCGCGAGGCGTGTCCATCAGGCCGATCGCGCCCAGGTCGCGGTCCCCCTTGCGGACCACCATTGTCGTGCGGCCGTTCTCGCGCAGCTTCGCGATTGCGTCCTGCGCGCCCTGCCCCAGCGCCGGAATGCCCTCACTTCCGAACATCTCGGCCTTGCCGATCCACACCGTCTCGCCATCCACGCTCGCGGTGACGCCCCGACCGGTCAGGCTCTTGAGGTCGCCGGCAGTCGGCACGGCACGATCGTTCAGACGTTCGCGGCCGTCCTTGACGATCGCTTGGGCCAGGGGATGGTCGCTCAACGCTTCGACGGCGACAGCCAGCGCCAGCAACTCGCCTTCATCGGCGCCATCGACGGGCACGACATCAGTGATGCGCGGACGACCTTCGGTCAGCGTGCCCGTCTTGTCGAAAGCGATCGCTTTGAGCGACCCGAGGTTTTCGAGCGGTGCACCGCCCTTCACGAGCACGCCGCCCCGCGCTGCACGGGCAACGCCCGACAGGACCGCGCTCGGCGTTGCGATCGCGAGCGCGCACGGGCTTGCCGCCACCAGCACCGCCATCGCGCGATAGAAGCTGTCGCGGAACGGCTCGTCGACGACCACCCATGCGAACAGCAGGAGCACTGACAGGACCAGGACGGCGGGCACGAAGATCCGTTCGAACCGGTCGGTGAAGCGCTGCGTCGGCGACTTCTGCGTCTCCGCTTCGCTCACCATCTTCACGACCTTGGCAAGCGCGCTTTCATTGGAACGGCGTGTCACCTCGATCTCGATCGCGCCGCCGCCGTTGATCGTACCAGCAAAAACCCGGCTTTCCGCGTCGACTGCATCGGGCTTGGCGCGTGCCGCTGCGGCATCTGCGACCGGCACCTTGTCGACCGGGATGCTTTCACCCGTGACCGGGGCCTGGTTGATCGCGCTGGTGCCCTTGATGACGAAGCCGTCGGCAGGCAGGCGCTCGTTCGGGCGGACGATGGCAATGTCCCCGACGACCATCTGCTCGACCGGGATTTCGCTGGTCTGCCCGCCGCGTCGCACGGTCGCGGTTTCGGGCGCGAGCTTCGCCAGCGCCTCGATCGCCTTCTTGGCGCGGCCCATTGCATAATGCTCAAGCGCATGGCCGAGGCTGAACAGGAACAGCAGCAGCGCACCTTCGGCCCATGCGCCCAGCGCAGCGGCGCCGGCCGCAGCGACCAACATCAGCGTGTCGATCTCGAACTTCTTCATCCGGAGGTTGTCGATCGCCTCGCGCAGCGTGAAGAATCCGCCGAAGAAATAGGCTGCGATATAGCAGGCGGTCGGCAGCCATTCGGGCGCGCCAGCGACCAGCCTCTCGATCGCGTAGCCGATCCCCAGCAGCGCGCCACAGGCGAGCGCGAAGATCAGCTCGGTATTGGGGCCGAGAAATTCGGCGTGGCTATGGTCGTGGCCATCGCCGGGGCCGTGCTTCTCTTCGCCCGCGCCGTGGCCCCCGGGGCCGTGGTCGTGGCCGGCATGTTCATCGGCAGCGACCCGCTTGCCCACCCTCACCTTCAGCTTGCGAAGCGCAGCGCGCACCTCCTCTTCGGTGGTTTCGCGGCGATCATATTCGACCCGGACAGACCCGCTGGTGCTGGCGCTTGCCTGGACCACGCCGGGCAAGGCGCACAGCGCATCGCTGACCGTGCGCGCCCGACGTTCGTGGTTGATCCCCGTCACCTGCCAGATCGCATGGCCGTAGCGCTCGGTGATTTCGGCACCTGCGGCGCGCACCATTTCGCGCAACCGTGGCAGCGGCAGCTTGGCGGCATCGAAATGGATGCACAGCGCCGCTGGCGTGTTGCCGTCGAGACAGATCACATGCGCCCGCTCGACACCTTCGCGCTTTGACAGGGTTGATACGAGACGGTCCAGGCAGGCATCGGCCGCGTCAGGAAGGTCCGGCAACAACACTGGAATGTCGAGTTCGAGCTTGTCGTTCATGACGACCTCCTTTCGCTTTTCTTGGTTTCGGCGCGCGCGTCGCGCAGGATTTCGACACCGCCCTTGATGGCGATGATGGCGGTGGCGAAGCCGACCAGCAGGTCCGGCCAATTGGTACCCAACCACAGCACCAGCACGCCGGCGATCAGGATGCCGCCGTTGGAAATGAAGTCGTTGAAGCTGAAGGTGGTTGCGGCCCGGAGATTGACGTCCGGATCCTTGAGGCGCTGGAGCAGCCGCAGGCAGAGGTAATTCACGACGCCGGCGATCGCGGACATGACCATCATGGTAGGTCCGATGGGCTCGCTGCCCTGCACGTAGCGCCGTCCGACATCGATCAAGATGCCGCCCGCGAAGATCAGCAGCATGACGCCCGAAGCGACCGCGGCGCGTGTCTTCCATGTCTGGCCCCGGGTGAGCGCCACAAGGCTCAGCGCATACACAGCCGTATCGGACAGGTTGTCGACGCCGTTGGCGATCAGCGCGCTCGAATCCGCGAAGAAGCCGGAAACGAAGAAGCCCGCAGCGATCGCCGCGTTCAGCAGCAGGACGATCCACAGTGTGCGGCGCTCCTGCCCGCCATTGTTGTCGTTGCCCGGGATCATCCCATCATCTCCTCAAGTGTCAGCAGGGCCAGGAAGCCGACGAAAAACATCGAGCTGATGAGCGGGGTGTCGGGTTTCTCGTGCGCCTCGACCAGCAACTCCTCCGTGACGAGGTAGAGCAGCGCCATCAGCCCGAAGCTGAGGAAGCCGGCGATCATCACCGGCGACAGCGCGGCGACCGGCACGGCAGCGAGCGCGCCGATCGGCAGCAGCAGGGCCAATGCCGAGACGATCACGATGATGCGCAAGCGCGAGCGATAGGTTTCCGCCAGCTCGTCGGTCAGCGTCAGTCCCAGAAATAACACTTCCAGAGTGAGCGCGATCGTCAGCAGGAGACCTGCCTTCTCGCCCGCCACGAAAGCGAGGCCGAGCACCAGGCCGTCGACCAGAATGTCGATGCCGATCGCGGCGAGTAGCGCCATCGGCCCCTTGAAGCGGGCCTCAAGAGCCTTGAGCCCCAGCATGGTCGCGACGCCCGCCGCCCCGCCGATCAACGTCGCGCTGGGCGATGCCTCATGCTTGACCTGCGGCAGGATTTCGGTCGCTGCCGCCGCGAACACGACGCCGGCAGCGAGATGCTGTAGGCCCGCCACGAGGCCAGGTTTCAACTTGGTGCGGCTCGCGACAATCGCGCCGAGCACGACCGCCAGCACAGGCGCAAGCGTATAGAGCAGTGCCTGCATTTCCTAGGACTCCTCCGGGGTTCGGTGGCAGACGCGGATCTTCCCGCGTCGCGTGAACGCGATCGATCCGCCCGCCACGACAGCCCGCGAATGGTCGCCGCGAAACTCGTCACCGGTTCGCTGCGCGCGCAGGATCTCGGTCCTGCCCTTCGGCAGCCAGGTGACGGCCATTTTCAAGCCGTCATCGATGAAGTCGACATCGGCGCGTGTGCCGTCGTCGCAGTACATGATGCGCTGCGCGATTAGTTTCGACGTCAGATGCTTTTCATGCGCCGGCTCGGTAGGCTGGGTCGGCGCTGGATTACACGCCCCTATAACCGCCCCGGAGACGAGAACGACGCCGAGGCGCGCGATCGCCAGACCGGCCCGATTCAGGCCGCACAAGGTTGTCACATTTGAAATCGACGTGTCAGACATCGGTCTCTTCCGACGAAGCGCCCTGTGGCGTTCGAAGGCAGGGCAGTTCATCGCGTGCCTTCCTGCTCGCAGATCCGGGTACGGCCATCGCCTTCCACGATGGTGAGCTGCGACCCCTTGAAGGTCGCGGTGGCTGTTTCGCCGACATATTGCAGGCCCTGCGCTGGCGCGGTCAGCATCATCGGCGGTCCCCCGTTGGAGCGCCGCAAATCGATCTGCAGGCCGTTGTCCTTGTAATCGACGAACAGCGGTTCCCCGTCGGAACAGCGATATCTATGCCGCCCCATTTCCCCGGTCGCCACGGCGCTGTCGGACGAATGGATCTGCTGCTCCGTTGGCGGGGCTGGCGGCTTTCTTTCCGAGCACGCCGCGAGCCCGACAACGAGGATGACGGCGGGCAGCACCCGCTTACAGTGCATCATCATCGCGCCTTCCTCCTGCAGCGGAAGGGGACGCGCTGACGATTGATAGCCCGGGCAGGCTGACCTACCCGCCAGCGGAGATAGGTTGCGAGGCGATCGTCAGATTCGACCATCAGGGATCGCAGGCGGCGCAACATCATCGCCGCGAACGGCAGGGAGAGCGCCCCGCGCAGCGTGCAGCTATGCGTTAGCCTGGTGCCGCCATCGTCCCCCGCCAGCTCGTACCGCTCTTCGAGCGTGAACAGATAGGGGATGCCGCAGGACCAAGCGAAGGCGTGCGGTTTATCGAATCGATCAATCCGTGCTGGCGTCCGAATTGGCCGGGTGATGCCCTGGATCGCAAAGGTGCATTCTGTGTCGCCGAGCCGGGACGGATCATCGAGAAATACGAGCGGACTCCACGCCCGGCGATGATCCGGATCGGTGAGTGCCGACCAGATGCGCAGTGGCCCGCCGTGAAGCATCGAGCTGGTTATGGTGCGAGGCATATCCCCATCTCCCAGAGATGGGCGGGGCGATCGCGGATCGCCCCGCCCATCCATCAGGCCAAGTTGTTCACGAAGGTCTGACCGTGGTCGTCCCCTTCATGCTCCTCATTGTAGTGCTCGGGTTTCTCGATCACTTTCTGCCCGAACCGGGCATAGAGTGTCGGCAGCACGAACAGCGTAAGAAGCGTCGCCGAGATCAGACCGCCGATGACGACCGTCGCCAAAGGCTTTTGAACCTCTGCGCCGGCGCCTTCGCCCAGCGCCATCGGCACGAAGCCGAGGCTGGCGACTAGCGCGGTCATGATGACGGGTCGCAGACGCTGCATCGCGCCAACATGCGCGGCTTCCTCGCGGCTCATCCCTGATCGGATCAGATCTTGGATCGAGCTGACCATGACGAGGCCGTTGAGGACCGCGATGCCCGAGAGGGCGATGAAGCCCACTGCCGCCGAGATCGAGAAGTCCATGCCCCGCAGGAACAGCAACAGGACGCCGCCCACCAGCGCGAAAGGCACGCCGGTGAACACGATCGCGGCGTCGCGGACCGATCCCAACGCCCCGTAGAGGAGCAGCAGGATCAAAATGAAGCAAGCCGGAATGACCAGCTTCAGCCGTTCGCTTGCCGATTGGAGGTTCTCGAACTGGCCGCCCCATTCGAGATAGGTGCCGGCAGGCAGCCGGAGTTGGCTGCCGATCGCCGCCTGCGCATCCGCCACGACGGATCCGACGTCGCGGCCACGCACGTTGGCTTGCACCACCACGCGCCGCTTGCCGTTCTCGCGGCTGATCTGGTTCGGACCATCGACCACCTTGATCTCGGCGACGCTGGACAGCGGTACATAGCCGCCGCCTGCCACCGGCACCTGCACCTGTTGGAGCAGGCCGATGTCGGCACGCTGCGCCTCCGACAGGCGGATCACCACGGGGAAGCGACGGTCGCCCTCGAAGATCTGGCCCGATGTTCGCCCGCCGATCGTCGCAGTCACGGTGTCCTGCACATCCTGAGCCGTAACGCCCAACCGCGCCATCGCGTCGCGGTTGACGCGAATGTCGAGCATGGGAAGACCGGTCGTCTGCTCCACCTTCACGTCCGCTGCGCCTTGCGTTCTGCGCAGCACCGCCGCGATTTGCTCGGCCGTCCGGTTCATCTGGTTGAAGTCGTCCCCGAACACCTTCACCGCGATGTCGCCGCGCACGCCGGCGATCAGCTCGTTGAAGCGCATCTGGATGGGCTGGGTGATCTCGTAGGCATTTCCCGGAATCTTCGCGAGATTACCCTCGATCCGGCTGACCAGCTCCTCCTTGGGAAGCTCAGGATCCGGCCAATCCTTGCGCGGCTTCAGGATGACGAACATGTCGGTCGCGTTCGGCGGCATCGGGTCGGCCGCCAGCTCGGCGGTGCCCGTCTTGGAATAGACGAATTGCACCTCCGGCTGCTTCGACATCATCCGCTCGATCGGCACCTGCATCGCCTGGCTCTGCTGGACCGACGTTGCCGGAATGCGGAGCGACTGGATCAGCAAATCGCCTTCGTCGAGCTGCGGCAGGAACACCGAGCCGAGCGTAGTGAAAGCAAGCGCCGCCACCACAAGGCTTCCCACACCCGCACCGATCGTCAGCGTCGGGCGCTTCATGGCCCGGTCGAGACCGGGTTCGTAGCGCTTCTTCAGCCACGTGATGATGCGGCCGTCCTTCTCCTCGACCTTCTTCGACAGCCAGATCGCAATCATCGCCGGCACGAAGGTGAGAGAGAGGATGAAGGCGAAGGCGAGCGCGATGATGACGGTCAGCGCCATCGGTCCGAACGTTTTACCCTCCACGCCGGTCAGCGTGAGCAGCGGTACGTAGACGAGGATGATGATTGCCTGCCCGTACACAGAGGGACGGATCATCTCACGCGCAGCGGCTGCCACGGTCGCGAGCCGTTCCTTGACGCTGAGCAATCGGCCTTCATGATGCTGTTGCTCGGCAAGCCGGCGCAGCGCGTTTTCGACAATGATGACGGCGCCGTCGACGATCAGACCGAAGTCCAAAGCCCCAA
This sequence comes from Sphingobium sp. WTD-1, assembly GCF_030128825.1. Taxonomy (NCBI): domain Bacteria; kingdom Pseudomonadati; phylum Pseudomonadota; class Alphaproteobacteria; order Sphingomonadales; family Sphingobiaceae; genus Sphingobium; species Sphingobium sp. WTD-1. Next base: position 431,529 of record NZ_CP119128.1, read on the forward strand.
GGCTCATCAGATTGGCCGAGACCCCAGCGCGCAGCATACCAAAGCCTGTCAGCATCATGGTGATCGGGATGACCAACGCCGCGATCAGGGCCGCACGGAAGTTGCCGAGCAGCAGGAAGAGCACGACGATGACCAGCACCGCGCCTTCGGACAGGTTTTTCGCGACCGTCTTGATCGTCGAATTGACCAGCTCGGTGCGGTTCAGCACCGGCTGAATTACGACGTCAGGAGGCAGCGAAGCGTTGATCGTCTTCAGTTTCTCAGCGACCGCGGTCGACACGATGCGGCTGTTCTCGCCGATCCGCATGATCGCCGTGCCGACGACGACTTCGGTACCGTTCTCCGATGCCGAACCCATGCGGATCGCCTGACCCGTCTTCACAGTCGCAACTTGTTCGACCGTGATCGGCACGCCGTTACGTGTCGCGATCACGGTCCTGGCCAACTCGCTGGCATTGCGAACGAGCGCATCCGAGCGAACAGCCAGACCTTCGCCATTGCGATTGACGAAGCCACCGCCGACGCTGGTGTTATTGCGCTCCAGCGCATTTCCCAGGTCCGTCAGCGTGATGCCGAGCGAGGCCAGCTTCTGCACGTCGGGCACGACGAGGAACTGCTTGGCGTAACCGCCAATCGAGTCGACACCGGCGAGGCCCGGTGTGGTCTTCAGAAGCGGCGTCACGATCCAGTCCTGCGCGGTGCGCAGGTAGGTCGCCTTGTCCTCTTCGGTCGTCAGTCGCTCGCCCTCTGGCGTGATGTAGCTGCCATCGGGCTGTTGGCCCGGTTCACCGGGCTTGTGCTTGTCGTCCTCGCGATGATCGAGACGAACGGTGTACATGTACACCTCGCCCAGGCCTGTCGCGATCGGACCCATTTCAGGGTTCACGCCGTCGGGCAGATTCTCTTGCACGCCCCGCAGACGCTCGCCCACCTGCTGGCGGGCGAAATAGATGTCCGTCGCGTCCGAAAAGACCGCCGTGATCTGCGCGAAGCCGTTGCGGCTCAACGAGCGCGTATATTCCAGGCCGGGGGTGCCGGCGAGCGCGGTTTCGATTGGAAACGACACCTGCTTCTCGACCAGCTCGGGCGAGAGGGCAGGCGCGCGGACGTTGATCTGGACCTGATTGTTGGTGATGTCCGGCACCGCGTCGATCGGTAGCCGGTAGAGGGAAAAGGCGCCGATGGCGGCGACGATGACGGTGAGGAGCAGGACTAGCCAGCGCTTCTCGACCGCCCAGGTTACGATACGGGCGATCATGGCTTAATCCTCGTGGCTCGCTTCGCCCTTGCCGATCTCGGCCTTGAGCGTGAAACTTCCGGTGGTGGCGATCTGTTCGTTGCCGGTCAGGCCCGACCGGACGATCACCGTGTCGCCCGACGCATCGCCGAGCTGGACCGGGGTCGCCTTGAAGCCGGTGGGCGTGCGCACGAACACGACCGACTTGCCCTCGAAACTCTGGACCGCCGTCGTCGGCACGCGGACCGCCCCGCTCCCGCCGCTGCCCGTGAGCTGCACGGCTGCCGTCACAGGCTCGCCGACCCGCCATTCGCCACCGCGATTGTCGAGGGTGGCGAGCGCAGGCACGAGCCGCGTCTGCGGATCAAGCGCCGGCGACACGAAGGTCACGCGGGCGGTCGCCTGACGGCCTGCCGCCTTCACCAGCACCGTATTGCCGGGACGCACCCGGCCCGCATCCTCGGGCTTGAGATTAAGCGCGATCGACACCTGGCTCAGGTTGGCGATGCGATAGAGTTCGGCATCCGCCGCGACCGTTTGTCCCAGCGTCACGGGGCGCGCAATGATCTGGCCCGAGATCGGCGCGGCAATGCCGAGCCGGTTGAGCCCGCCGCCGCCGACACCCGCCGCCGAAACCATGCTCTGCGCCTGCGTCAGGGCGATCCGCGCCTCCGTCGCCGCTGTGCGGGCGGCGATCAGATCCTGTTCAGGGGAGACTCTCTGCGCGAACAGCCGCTGTTCGCGCGCGAGGTTCGAATTAGCGAGCTGAAGCCGCGCCCGCGCCGCCTCGACCTCGCCCTTGATCTGCGCCGCCTCGCGGCTTTCGATGACCGCAATGGTCTGGCCGCGTCCGACCGATTGGCCGAGGTTACGGGTGAGCGCGACCACGCGTCCCGCAATTGCGGCCGAGACGACCTGCGTTCCCTGTGGGTCGCCCTCGATGATCGCGGGCAGCTCGATCGTCCCGGCCCCGCCGATGATCGGCCGTCCGACCTGGACGCCCGCTGTGGCGATCTGGTCGGCACCCAATGTGACGACGCCTTCACCGGCATGACCGCCTTCAGCACCGCCCTTTTCCGTGCCCGCTGCCGTCTCATTGGCAGCTGCGCCTTCGGCAGTTGCCTCGTTTCCGCCATCCTTGCCGCCGCAGGCAGCCAAGAGCAGGGCGAGCGACGCCGCGCCCGCGAGATAAAAGCTCTTCATCACTGATTCCCCCCATTGGGCGCACGAGCGGTCAGTCGCTCCACTTGCGCGCGGGCATTCTGGTAATTGGCAAGCGCGTCGATCGCGGCGACCCGCGTTTCGGCGAGCGTGCGTTCAGCATCGAGCAATTCGAGCTGGCCGAACTTGCCCTCGCGATAGCCGATCCGCGCGATGCGGGCGGCCTCCTGTGCAGCCGCCAGCGCCGGCCCCGACGCCGCACGAGCCGTCGTTGCGGCATTGGCCGCCTGCGCCTGCGCGTCCGTGATCGCCTGTTCGATGTCGAGCGCGGTCACGCGGCGCTGCGCATCCGCCTGGGTCCGCTGCGCGGTCGCCTGCGCAATCGCGGCGCGACCATTGTTGAACACCGGGATCGGGATCGACACGCTGAACACCGCCGCCATGTCGTTGGTCGCTTCCAGGCGGCGGATCGACGGCCCGACGTTCAGGTCAGGCACGCGATTGGCGCGCGCGAGCCGCACGCCGGCTTCGGCAATGGAGAAATCCGCGTTGGCTGCCGCCAGCGCGAGTGTGCCGGTCGTGTTGACCGGTGCCAACGGCCCATAGACGTTCACACCGGGAAGGCGATCGAGCAGCGTGTCATCGAGCAGGCCGTCGATCGGCCGTCCGATCCGACGCGCCAGATTGGCGCGGGCCGCCTCGGCCAAGCGAAGCTGCCGCTCCACATTGGCGTCGGCATTGATACGCGCGACATCCGCGCGCTGTTGCTCGAGTGGCGATGCCCGCCCTGCCTGCACGCGAACGCTCGCGGCCCGCAGCGCATCGCTGGCGATCCGGGCCTGATCGCGGGCTGTCATTACCCGGCGATCGGCCGCGACCGCTTCGACATAGAGCTGCGTTACCTGAAGCCGGACATCCGCCGCGATGATCGCGGCCTGGATCTCGGCCCGGGACAATTGCGCATTGGCGACCGCGACGCGGGCGCCGCGCTTGCCGCCTAGCTCGATCGGGATCGCAAAGCCGACCGTGGTTTCCGCGCTGCGGACCCCCCGATACGGCCCGGAGCCGATGACATTCTCGACTTGGCCTTGAACCACCGGATTGGGCCGCAAGCCGGCGACTGTGCGACCTGCACGGGCCGCGTCGATTCCAGCTGTCGCCGCTTCCGCAGCAGGGGCCGAACCGCCCGCTGCACTGACCGCTTGGTCAAGCGTGTAGACCGGCGCATCCTGCGCAACAGGCGCGGACGGTCCGACCTGCGCCTGCGCCATCGTGGCGCAAGACGCTGCGGCCAGCATGGCCGCGAGGATACGATTCATGAAAATAGGACTCCTGACGATGATCGACAGGGGCGCGCCAACGCACGCCCAAATCGGACGTCAGGCTTGGGGGGGCCTCAAATGGACCATGCCGGTGCGGCCGTCGAGCGACGCAGAGGCGGAGATTGTCGGCTTGGGCACTGTGAGGACGGGGGTATATTCCATCGTCGTGCGCGCAGGCGCGCCGACGTCGTGTCCGTGACAATAATTGTGATGATGCGGGACATTCTTGTCCGAGTCCGATGGCACCTGATCGATGTCACCGGCGGTATGGACCGTGAACTCAACGCCCGCGATGCTTCCCCCCGCCAGATCGGCGGCATGGGCCATGCCGGAGAAGCTGGTCAGGACCAGCATCAGGCATGTCAGGAAAGGCAAAAAGGCTCGCACTAGCTTGCCTCTATCACGGAAGGGTTTTCATGTCATTGCACTAATTCGAACCAAGGGTCACTGAGCCGGAACCCGAGCGGGATCGGTCGCGCCCGTTCCAGGCGAACCCGACCGCAATGGCGACCGCCATCAGGAGTTGCGCCAGCACCGATTGCCAAGTGGGAAACACGCCGAGCATCGACAGCCGTGGCACGTCCGCGAGCGGTGCGATGTTGATAAGGCCGGCTTCCTGGAGCGCGGCGACGCCTTTACCCGCCAGCACGACGGTCAGGACCGCCATGAGCCAGGAGCTATAGCGGAAGAACTGCGCGATCGGCAGCTTGCGACTGTAGCGAAGCATGGCCCAAGCGATCAGGCTGAGCAGTCCAATCGCCGACCCGGCCCCCGCGAGAAGCATCCCGTTGTCACCTTGCGCCGAAAGCGCGGCATAGAACAGGATCGTCTCGAAGACCTCGCGATAAACTACGACGAACGCCAGCCCGAACAGGAACCAGCCCGACCCGCCCGAGAGCGCCCGCGACATCTTCTCGCGAATATAGCGCTGCCACTGATCGGCCTGCGCCTTGCCGTGCATCCAAATCCCGACCGAGAGCAGCACGACCGCGGCGAACAGCGAGCCAAACCCTTCCGTCAGCTCCCGGCTCGCACCGCTGATCCCGATCGCATAGGTGGCGACCGCCCAGGTGATCCCGCCCGCGATGATCGCGCTGACCCAGCCGCCATGCACGTACCGCAGCGCCTCGCCGCGCTCGGCTTTACGCAGGAACGCGATCATGGCGACAACGATGAGCAGGGCTTCGAGCCCTTCACGCAGCAGGATCGTGAACGCGCCCAGGAACGTGGACGCTTCGGTGGCGGCATCAGGCGCGAGCGCCGCTTCCGCATCGTCGAAAAGGCCGCCCAGTACTGCGACCTTCTCCGCGAGATCATCGGGCGACGCGCCCCGGTCGATCGAGGCGCGGAACTCCCCCATCGCGCCCTCGATTCGACCCATCAGCGTCGCGTCGCGCGCGGTGAGTGTTGGCTCGATCGGCTCGAACCCATCGAGATAGGCCGACAGCGCCAGCTCTTTCGCCATGCGCGCATCGCCGCGCCGCGCAGCCGCCACGCTTTCGGCGAGTTTGGCGCGGGCGACCGCGAGCGAGCCGGGAGCCTGTTGTATCACCTGTTCGGGATGACGACGCAGGAACGCGAGCACTGGGTCAGCCTTGGCGTCGCCGATCGCCGCGCCGAGCGCGGCCGGGGTGAGCGCGACCAGGGTTTTCAGGTCCGGAATGCGCCGGCGAAGGGTCGGGTCGGATTTCCAAAGCCGCTCGCCTTCGCGCGCCTGCGCATCCGTGAAGGCGAAGCTCCCGGCTCGGAATGCTAACGCCCAGCGCTGATCGTTGGGCAGATCGGCGAAGCTCTGCATCGCGGTCCCGTCGATGCCTTGCGTCACCACCTGATAGAGCGCGAACACGCTGCGCTGGCGCGCGCGCTCGGCATCGGTGAAAGCAATCGGGGGCGTAGCGAGCTTGGCGGCGTCAGGGCCACGGCCGTTGCCCGTCATCCCGTGGCAGGACGCGCAGGATTGTCGGAACAGGGCATCGCTGGAGACGAGGTTCGGAGCCTTATCGGGCGCGAGCGGCACCGGGTAGGCGCGCAACAGATCGGCCGCGAGCCCGTGCGCCAATGTTGCCACCTGTTCAGTCGGTCCCTTTTCCGCGATCACCGCCTGGAGGTTGGCAGCCCGCTGGATGAGGGCTTGACGCTCCGGCTTCGCCGGCAGGCCCTGAAGCCGTGTCGAGACCGACGCGGCGAACTCCGTCATCTCGGCATATTCCGACGTGCTCTTGATCCGACCGTTGGCGACCGCGCCGCCATAATCGACGGCCATATAGTCGAGCAGCCGCCATGCGGTTTGCACGTCGCCGGGTTCGGCGATTGCCGCAGCAGGGATCAGCAGCGCCGCGAGCGCGGAGAGCAGCCGCAACGAGAGCATTGCCCGGATCAACGCGAGCAGACGCACTACCGCTCTCCCAATTCGCGCCGAGCGCCAGTGACGATTTCATAAGCGGAGTGGAGGAACAGGAGGGCGATGAGGCCGGCGACGGCGAGGTCCGGCCAGGCGCTTCCTGTCCACGCCACCAGACCGGCCGCGGCGATCACCGCCACGTTGGCGAGCGCGTCGTTGCGGCTGAACAGCCAGATCGCGCGAACATTGGCGTCCCCTTCCCGGAAACGCGCAAGCACCAAGGCGGACACGACATTGATCGCGAGCGCGACAACGCCGATTGTGCCCATCAGTTCGGCATCGGGCGCGGTTGCGTTCAGGGCGCGCCAAATCGCGAAACCGATTACGCCCACGCCAAGCGCACCGAGAAACAACCCCTGCGTCAGCGCGACCTTTGCCCTCGCCCGTGCGGACCAGGCAAGCGCGAGAAGACCGATAAGGCTGATCGACCCGTCCCCGAGAAAATCGAGGGAATCCGCTTTCAGCGCTTGGCTATCGGCGATGAACCCGCCGAACAGCTCGGCGACTCCGAAGCCGAGGTTGAGCACCACGACGGTCAGCAGCGCACGGCGATAGGCCGGATCGGTTTGCGCGCGCGCGGGCTCCCCGTGGCACCCGCAGCTTTCGGTAGAAGCATTCATGCGGCCTTCCTTACCACCTCCAGTCGCTGTAGAAGCAAGCGAAATGTGCGACACGTTCGCATAAGCAAGGATGGCATGATGAAGCCGGTGATGATTGGGCAGCTCGCCAGCGAGACCTCGACGAAGGTGACGACGATCCGCTTTTATGAGTCGATCGGGTTGCTCCGATCCGCCCCTCGCACGGCGTCGGGTCGCAGAACCTACGATGCCAGTGACATTGAGCGTTTGCACTTCATCCGCAACGGTCGCCGGCTTGGCTTCTCCGTCGACGAGATCCGTTCGTTGATGGGGCTGGCGCAGAACCCGGACCAGGATTGTGGTGCCGCCTCAGCTATCGCTGCTCAGCACCTCAAGGATGTGGAGGAGAGACTGGCGCAACTCGCGGTGTTGCGGGATGAGTTGGCAATGCTCAGCCAGAGCTGCACCAAGGCGCGCATGGCCGATTGTCGGATCATGAAGGCGATCGGCAAAGGCCACCCTCAAGCCGATCAATAATAATCGGCCAGCCTGAGCTCGCGCACATCACCCGAGGCCATCGTCAGCTTTACGAGGGTGCCAGCAGGCCGGGAGCGCACTTGCCAGAGCTCCCCACGCGTATAGTTCGCATCGATCGAATGGCCGTTCACCGCCACGATCCGGTCGCCGACCGCCCAGCCAGCCTTTTCCGCGGGACTGTTCGCCGCCACATGAACAACGGTGAGCGCCGTTGGTGAGGCTGCGAGGCCAAGGCCGCTACGGTCCTTCAGCATCGGCAGGCGACGACGAGGACCGAGTGGCCGGAGCCACACGAATCCGGCGGTCACGTCGAACACCACGTCGAATTGAGCGATCAGCGGTAGGCCGACATTGCCAACCGTGCTGGTGGAGAGCCAAGCTCTCATCCCGAGTGTGGGGACGTTCGAGACGCCAAGCCCTTCGATGTTGATGTTCTGGATCGTGAAAGCATCGTTGATACGCACACCATCGACGCCGCCGATCGCCGCGGTCGAGACGAGCTTCCCGTTCAACAGCCCTTGATCGCGGGCATAGGCCGACGAGAGCATCAGCGCGGCCGAGCTGCCAAGATCGATCATCAAGGGCACGGGAGGCAAACCCGAGACGGAAGCTCGAATGAACAGCTCCTGCTTGGCACCGCGCCCGAGCGCGACAGCGCGCCAGTCGGGACCGGCGAGAAACGTGCCTGACTTGACGACCGCCATACGCCTTTTCGCGAAATCGAGCGCGATGCAGCTACCCGTGAACATATCGGCACCGAGGAGGATATCGATCGGTCGTCCGAAGGCCGCCGACACTGAACTCAGATCACCAACGACGGCAAAGGGTAAGCGACGGGTTTCGCGGGCGAGCTGTACGTCGATGTCGCGGACCAGCAGCACCGGGGCCTTGGCGCTCAGCCCGCTAATCATGCGCCGCTCACCATCGTTCAAGCCGAGCTTCGCCGCGAGCGCCGTGCTCATGATCGACGCGCCGCTGCCACTGTCGAGCACCGCCCGCACCGGCACTCCGCGCACTTGTGCCGAAACAAGGAGGGTATCACCCGTGCCGACTTCCAGCGGCTCCCATTCGAGGTGAGCCGCACCGAAGTTCCACGAGCCCGCAGACCGGGAAGTCTGTCGCGCGAGCGTTGGAGAACCGAGCACCAAGCCGGTTCCACAGGCCACCAGCCGCGCCACTAATGAGCGTCGAGACATACCGATTGCTTCAACACGGGCCGTCAAAAAGCCACCTCCAGCCCCCCGTCCGCAGGAGAGCAAATTGCGGTTACATGCTCCAGCCACTGGAGGAGCAAGTGCTTTTGGTGCGCCCGAAAATCCTCAGAAGCGCTTGGAGAACTTTAGATGAAGGATGGTGCAGACCGCTTAGATGCCTTCCCGATAACGAACGGTTCCGGGGGACGCTGGGCCGATCGGGACCGCAAACGGTGTAAACGCTCGCGCTAAGTGGCGGCATTCTGATCGCGCTATTTGTCGGCGAGCGTCGCTACGCGGCTACCGGCTTGGTCTCGGCCGATCGCACATAGGCGTAGAGTTTTGGCTTGGAGATGCCGAGCATCGAGCAAATCTTGGCGATCGGCATCGTGTTCTCGTGGTAGAGCCTGACGGGCAGGTCGCGCTTTTCCTTGCCGAGTGCGGCCGGCCGGCCACCCTTCTTGCCGCGAGCGCGGGCTGCGGTGAGACCGGCCTGGGTCCGCTCGCGGATCAGGTTGCGCTCGAACTCCGCCAATGCCCCGAACAGGTGGAAGGTAAGCTTGCCCGACGTGGTGGTCGTGTCGATCGCCTCGTGCAGGCTCAGCAGCCCGACCTTTTCCTCGTCGAGGTAGGTCATCCATCCGATCAGATCACGGAGCGAGCGGCCGAGCCTGTCGAGGCGCCAGACCACCAGTGTGTCGCCGGCGCGAAGCAGCTCCTTCACCTTTTCCAATCCAGGGCGAGCGGCAGTCGCCCCGGAGGCCTTGTCGGTGATGACCTTCTCGCAGCCGGCAGCCTTCAGCGCATCACGCTGGAGGTCCAGGTTCTGCTCGGCGGTCGATACGCGGGCGTAACCGATTTTCATGCGTAGGGCCGGTGGCGCCCCGATCGGGCGCGGTTTGGGAAGAAAGTCGTCATCGGCAGGTCTATGTTGCCCTAGTTTTCTTTACCGGGTAGATTTACGTCGAACAGGCCGGTTTGGCAACGCGAGCGGACTCGCATGGCGATGGGCAGGCAAATCTCCGTTTTCCTTACCTGCGACACGGACCGTCGGCGGTGACGCATCCGGCGCTTGTCCCGCCGCTGGCGATCGAGCGCTACCGCGTCCTTGAACCGCACCTCGCCGATGGCATCCCGCTCGCGGACCTCGCCCGCACCGGCACGCTGAGCGAGCGGACGTTGCAGCGCTGGCTCGGGCGCTACCGTGCCGAAGGACTTGCCGGTCTCGCGCGTCTGCCGCGCAACGATCGGGGCAGGCTGCACCTGCCGGAACATCTGGTCGAACTGACCCGCACTCTCGCCACCAAGCGCCCGCGACCCCCGGTCGCCGCCATTCACCGAAAGGTGCAGGAACTCGCCATCGCGCATGGACACCGAACCCCCAGCTATGCGGCCGTCGCGCGTGTCGTCAGGGCGATACCGGCAAGCCAGATCGCCGCAGCCTCCGATCCGGCCGTCTACCGCGACCAGCACGAGCTAGTGCATCGGCGCGAAGCCGCGACCTCGAACGAGATGTGGCAGGCCGATCATACCGTTCTCGACATTCTCGTGCTCGATGATGCCGGAACCCGGTGCGTCCTTGGCTGACCGTCATCGTTGACGATCACAGCCGAGCCATCGCCGGTTACTTCCTCAGCCTCGATGCCCCCAGTGCCCTCAACACGGCGCTCGCCTTGCGGCAGGCGATCTGGCGCAAGCCCAATCCCGAATGGATCGTCAGCGGCATTCCCGAACAGCTTTACGTCGACAACGGCTCGGATTTCATCTCCGAGCATATCGAGCAGGCGTGCATCGCCCTCAAAATCCGCCTCATCCATTCGCTGCCGGGGCGTCCTCGCGGGCGCGGCAAGATCGAGCGGCTGTTCCGCACCATCAACGACATGTTCCTGCCCGACCTGCCCGGCCACCTGATCGCGGGCAAGCCGCTGTCGGCGCCAGTGCTCACGCTCGACGAGCTGCGCGCCCGCTTCGAGGCGTTCGTGTGCGGCGTCTATCATCGTCGCCCGCATGGCAGCACCGGCGAACCGCCGATCACGCGCTGGCAGAAGGGCGGGTTCCTGCCCGCAATGCCCGACAGCCTTGAACAGCTCGACATGCTGCTCGTGCACGTGCCCAAGCCCCGTAAAGTGCTGCGCGACGGCATCCGTCTGATGGGCAGGCGCTATGTCGAACCCACGCTCGCGGCCTTCGTCGGCGAGCAGGTCGAGGCGGTCTATGACCCCCGCGACCTGACCGAGATCCACGTCTACCACCAGGGCCGGTTCGTCTGCCGTGCGCTCAGCTCCGAGCACGCTGGGCACCCGTCGTTGCGCGCGATCCAGCGCGCCCGGCGCGGCGCGAAGGAGCGCGACAAGCAGGTGCCTGCCCCCACGGAGACCTTCGATGGCGACCAAGAGGATACGGCTTCCCGGCCCACCACCTACCGAGGGCTCCGGCTCTACGCCGCTGACGATTGAGTTCCTGGTCGAGCAGCCGTTCCTGGCGACCCGCGAACATGCCCGGTTCGTCGAGTTTGCCGAAGCCTGCGCGCACTACCGCTATATCGGCGTGTGTCATGGCCGGCCGGGCGTCGGAAAGACGCGATCGGCGCGCGAGTTTTCCAGCTTCCCCGACCTGGGGGAATATGCCGCGCTCCGTCCCATTGCCGCGCTCCTTGGCGAAAAGGTCGCTCGCTGCCGCGCCGTCTTCTACACCGTGTCGGTCAGCAACACGCCCAAGACGATCGACGCGGTGTTGGGCCTCAACCTCATTAAGCTGGGCTATGCCCGGCTGACGGTCGCGGGCGGCTCGCAGGACGAAATCACCCATGACGCCGCCCGCATCGCCTGCCCCCTCGTCATCGTCGACGAGGCCGACCGCCTGACCATAAAGTCGCTCGAACATCTCCGCGACATGGCCGATCGCCACGGCTTCGGGCTGATCCTGATGGGTATGCCGGGCTTGGAGAAGCGCCTCGCCCGCTATGCCCAGCTCTACTCGCGGATCGGCTTCGTCCACGAGTTCAAACCGCTTACCGAGACCGAAATGCGGCTGCTGCTCGCGACCCACGCCGGCGATTTCGGGATCAGCTTCGACCCGGCCCAACTCGACGCGATCGAAGCGCAGGCAGCCGTGATCCGCATCACGCGCGGCAACTTCCGGCTCATGGAGCGCCTGTTCGCGCAGATGCGGCGGATCATGACCCTCAACCGCGTCGAGGAGGTCACCGCTGACATCGTTCAGGCCGCGCGCGATTGCCTCGTCATCGGACCCGGCAACTGACAAATAGCGCGATCAGAACGCCGCCATTTAGCGCGAGCGTTTACACAGGATAAGATCCATACCGTTTCCGGAACCACTTTCTTGTTTCCTCTTCGAAATTAGACTGTGCTGATGAGTTTGAGCGATGGTGGCTTCGCTCATACACTACGCGCTACCAGGCCCCTGCCCGTTTCTTAGGCTTAACGTTGTAGCTCAAGACCCCGGGGGCTCAGCCTCCCTTCTCCGGTTCTTGCCGCTGCGCAAATCCCTCGATCTACCTGCCGCCGTCGTGTGGTCGCACGGCATCATCCAAAGACCTATTTAGGCCGTCATGACTAGCCAATCTTCGCCATAAGGCGCCCCGCCGCCCCCTGCTCTGCCGCGAGATTGCGATTATAAGCGAGCGGCATCCGCGGCGACTTCCACCGCAGCGCGTCCATGATGCCGGCCAAATCCTCCCCGCTGGCGAACAGGTCCTGATTGAGCCCGATCCGCGTCGAGTGCGCACTGATCCCCTTCAGCAACCGCGCCAGATCGTCCGCCGTCAAATCGGGCAGCGCGCCACGGTCGAACGCGCGGCCGATGATCGACCGAAAGATTGGTCCGATCGAGCCCGGGTGCAGCGCCACGGCGCCGATGTCATACTCGACCCGCGCCTTCACAGCGGGCTTGGACAGCGTCTTGCGCAGATCCCAAGTCTCACGGCCCGAGATGCTGTCGATCGAACGACCCTTCACAGCCGCCCGCGCTTTGTAGCGCCGTACCTGCACCCGCCGGAACAACGGCCCCGCGTCGATCCCAGCGGCCTCTCTCCACGCCGCGACAGCCCGCACAGAGCGGGGCGACAAATAGGCTGTGGCTCCCTCGCCCTCCTGATCGCCTTTGCTTCGCGCGATGGCGAGGAGGCGCGCTTCGGGATCAAGCGCCTCGAGAATGTCATTGATGCTGATTGCGACGAGCTCCGATGCACGGAGCCCCGTGTCATAGGCCACCGACAACAGGGCTCGGTCCCGCAGGCCTGGCAGATCGCCCGCGCACGCCTCCAGCAAAGCTCGCACATTCAGTCCGCGAGGACTGTCGCGCTCCACGTCTCGCACTGGCCCCTTGAAGCGCAAGGGACGCGCCTGAGCCTGCGCGGTGCCCTTCTCGCGCCGGATCGCGCGTAGCCGCAGCTTCACGAGATCAGCCTGGGTGGGATCCTTGAGATCAAGCAGCTGATGGATCTTGGCGATCGACGCCTTGTAGCGGCCAAGCGAGGCGGGCTTGGCCCCCTGCCCTGCCCGCGCGTCGAGATAGTCGGCGACGATCTCGGGCGTGGCCGGCAGTGCAATCCGGTTGTTGCGCCTACACCACGCATCGAACGCCTCGACGTCGGACTTGAGCGCACGGATGCTATGGGGCGATGAAGCGGCCTGATAGGCGGCGATCAGGCCCTCGTTGACGGTGATGCGCTCGCCGGCGCGCATCTGCACGATCGTCCACGCAAGGTCGGCCGGCGCCCTGACGGCCGGCAGGACAGCCTCAGGCGGCGCTACGGGGATTTCTGGCCCTTCCCGGGCGGTTTCGGTGCTCACGACGCGCCTCGCTCCTCAGCCGCGCTTGTAGCCCACCTTATAAAGAACGGTCAAATCTGCTTATGTGATAACTGCAATTATCACATGTTGATTTACCAACCATCCGAGCAGTTGTGCAGTGTTTTGACATTCACTACACATTCGGCATGGAGCGCTTCCATCCCCTCGCCGCCGACACCGACGCCCCACCCGAAGAGCTGGCGCTCGCGCAAGGCGAATGCGCGCTGGCGCTCGGCCGGCTCGACGGGCTCCTCACCGGCCTCACCGATACCGAGAAGCGGCTGTTCTGCGTAGGGCTGCTGCGCGAGGTGCTCCTCTCGGCCTTGGCGCAGGCGGGATTTGCTGACGCCGAACACCGGTTCAACGCCTGGTTCGCCGGGCTCGATCGCGGCCCCCAAGAGACGCCCCTCACCGCCTGCTCCGCCTATGCCGTGGTCCGCGCCCTTCTGGGCGAACTCAGCCATCATCCGTGGGAACCGCTTGCCGACGCCGCGCAGACCATCGCTCTGGCCGCTCGCTTCGGGGCCGATCGCCCGATCCAAGCCGAAGATGCGCTGGCGGAGGAGGCGATCGGCAGAGCGATCACGCTGGTGAAACAGGCCGGCGCGGATGACGAGACCCCCCTGCCCTTCGCGCGTCTGGGCCACCTGTACGCGCTGCTGCGCGCCGATCCGCTGTTCGCGCTGCTGGAGCGCACCGTGCACATCCGTTCGCTTGGGAACCGCGCGGTGGCGATCGAGCAGGCCGCCCCGCGCACACCGCTCTGGGCGGTCGATGCCTCGCTGGGGCGGCTGCTGACCGCGTGCGGCGCGTGGCAGCTTGCCCTCCCCTGCCCCGGCGCGGTGACCGCCGAAACGCTTCAGCCGCAGCTCTGGCCGGGCGAACGCGCCATTGTCTCAGCGCGGACTCTCCACGCCAGCGCTACCCGGCTTGCAGAGCTGGTCGCGAAAGCGCGACGGCGCGCGGCGCTGATGCGCGAGCAGCTGGGGCACCTGCGCTCGAGCGCGCGGGCACCGCAGGTGTGGATCCTGCTCGCTGGTTTTGCGCCGCTCGGGCTCGATCAGATGACCTCGGCGTTCGGGATCAGCCGGCGCGGCACCTATGCGATCGGCGACGCGCTAGTCACAGCGGGCCTCGCGCGGCGCGCGAGCATCAAGGGCAAGGTTCTGCTGGTCGCCGAAGCGCCGCGAAGGGATCGGTTGTCGGCACCCCTGGACCACGCTCTCGCGCTCCCCCATCCGGCCCTCGCCGAGTTCGACGCGGCGATGGGCGAGATCGACCGGTTGCTCGCCGGCAGTTCTGGCCATCCCTGACGCGGCCTCGCGCGCATTAGGCGTGTATGAAAACTGATCTCCTCTTGACGTTATGTACAGATATCATACATAGACAGAGAAAGAAGGAGATGGCCAATGGCCACAGCTGCACATTCCGGCGTCCCCGCCAAAGCGCCTAGCCGCAAGGATCTGAGCGGTCCGGCGCTGCGCACCTTTTTCCGCATTGCCGACGCCTGGGGCCTTAAGGAAGCCGAGCAGATGAAGCTTCTCGGGCTCGAAAGCCGCTCGACCTTCCAGACCTGGAAGCGCGGCGCCGTCGCGGCGATTCCCAAGGATGCGCTGGAGCGCATCTCCTATGTCATGGGGATCTACAAGGGGCTGAAGATGCTCCTGCCCCGTACCGCCAACGAATGGGTACGCAAACCCAATGAGGCGCCGCTGTTCGCCGGACGCCCGGCGATCGAGCGGATGGCCTCGGGCAATGTCGCCGATCTCTACGTGGTGCGCCAATATATCGACGCGCAGCGCGGCTGATGGATGCTATTGCGACGACGCAAGTGCGGTGGCAACCGTGCTATCGGATCGTCGCAAGCCGGTTCCCGCCCATATCGCTGTTTGAAGACGTAGCGGATCCGGCCGATTTAGAAGCGGTCTATGCGATCGAGGCGATGACCAACGACCGGCTTCGCGACGAGGTCGGGGACCTCGCGCTCGTCCCATCGGAGGACCGCGTATCGGGACCCGGGACATCGGCAATCATGGCAGCCTTCACCCACCTCAATCCAGATGGCAGCCGATTCTGTGACGGCAGTTTCGGGTTGTTCTATGCTGCCAACACCATCGAGACAGCGGTTGCCGAGACGAGCCATCACCGAACCCGCTTCATGGCGTACACCCACGAACCGGCGCAGGAACTCGACATGCGCGTCTACGCGGTCGACTTGGAAGCCATGCTCCACGATATTCGCGGCCTGCGCGATGAACGCCCTGCCCTCTACGCCCCGGACAGTTATGCCGCCGGCCAGGCGCTTGGCCGACACCTGCGTGAGCAAGGTTCGGATGGCATCGTATACCAAAGCGTGCGCGACACCGACGGCGAGTGCGCCGCGGTGTTCCGCCCTCGCCTACTCGCAAACTGCCGACAGGAGCGGCACCTGTGCTACGTTTGGGATGGCCAGGCGATTGTCACCGTCTACGAGAAGAAGACATTCACCTAAAGATCCTGTGGACAAGCTAGCCTTTCGGCATCGAGTGACGCCTGTCAGGAATAGACCCCGGCAGCCATACGATCGAGATCTTCCATGACGATATCGATATCGCCATTCGCAACCAATTCCGCAGCCGTTTTCCCAACTCCAGAAAGGGGTTGATGCTTGAACCAGATAACCGCCTTGCCTTCTTCGCCTGCGAGCTCTGCCGCTCGCGTTATAACTCGGGCTATTTCCTCCAGTTTAATCTGCACGGTCGGGGCGGAGGGATACAGAGTCATGGCCTTACGATCCAGGCGAGCAACGCGAGCCAAATGCGCCATGGAGAAGCGCAGGCGCTCCGCCAGACGACGGGGCGCGATGATCTCATTCTCGCGAATGTCATCCTGGAAGGCTGCAGTCATTGGGCAGTCCATATTCAACATGTGAAGACAAAACTCTCACATCTCAGAACCGCTGAAGATTGTCCTAGCTCCAATGCTGATCGAGCAGGGCTTTCAACGCGGCCTCCGCTTCAGCCCGCGTACCACCGGCATGCGGGAGCAAGGTCAGTTTGAGCCCCTTGCGATCCACCCCCTCCACTTTCAGCAATGGTTTCCCCCCTTCGGACACGATCGTTTCTGGCTTTCCTGACTTCTTGGGGGATCCTGACCTCTTGGGGGGATCGGCGGCCAGAGCGAGAGCGCGTATGATATCGGGAACCGGCATCGGTGCTGCGCGGTCGGACTGCACCTGAGCGAGACGTCCCGCTTCCGCGAACACACGCTGCCGCCGGTCCTCCGGTTTCAAGAGAGGCTTGATCGCGGTGACATGCTTGATCCTGAGATCCTGTGGGATGGCAAAGGCCGCCATCAGTTCTGCCGGCAGTCGGGCAAGGTCGAGATAGCGGCTGAGCCAGCTTTCCGTGACGTTGATCCGCTCGGCCATGACCTTCTGGCGACCTTCATAATAGGCGTCGAGCGCGCGCAGATAATCGCGCGCGCGCTCCAGATCGCTAAGGTCGTCGCGCGCCCGGTTTTCCAGGTCCGCAAGCCGGAAAGCCTCTTCGTCGGTAAGGCTGCGGATATCGACGAGAAAGCGGAAATCCGGATAGTTGTGGGCGCGCAGCCAACTGATCGTCCAATGCCGGCGCGCGCCACAAATCACCTCGAAATCGAAGGCAGGGTCGTCCTTCACGCGGCGAACGATGGCGGGCATTTCCTGTTTACCCTGCGCCTTGATGCTCTCGATGAGATCGGCGCACCGCTCCTCGTTAAGCAGCGCATATTCGCGGTTATGGCCGACCCACATCCGGCAGCGTGCCGGATCAACGAGTTCATGTGTGCGTGAGACGACACTGCCCGTCGCCAATTCGGCAAGTCGGCTTTCTCGACCCGCCAGGACGCTCGCACCGATGCCAGGGCGCCGCGCCGCTGGGGCTTGCGCCCCCGGGTCGATTCCGGCGACCAGATCAGCCGCGAAGTTGGCGTTTTTCTTGCTCATCATCCACCCCTTCTACCCAGAATTGCACCGGTGCAATTTTGCTCGCATCAGGCGAGGCCCTCCTTGCGCAAACGCGCCAGATGGCTGGGCCACATCGACCGGATGTCGACCTCGATTTCACTGTTCACGCCGTCGAGATAGGCGAGGCAGCGGTTGCGCACCGCCGAACTGGTGACAGGTCCGTCAAGCTCATAGACGGTCATTAGCCGCGCCGTCGCATTGTCGATTTCCGCCGAATCCTTGAGCGGTGTGCGCACGATCGCGTGGCCGAAAAGGGTCCGCATCAGGTTCAGCAATTCCTTCTGCATCGACTTGTTCTCGTCAACCTTGGAGGCGACGAAGCGCAGAAACTGCAGCGACGGGGCCAAGCCGCGATCGGCCAGCGTCTCGATGGTCTCGTCGAGCATGGCGAGGAAGGCTGCAGTCGACGAGAAGTCCATCACCGTCGGCGGGACCGGCACGACCAGCGCATTGGCCGCACGCAGCACCGAAAGCGAGATCGCGCCGAGCGCCGGCGGCGGGTCGAGAACGACGACATCGAACCGATCGGCTATGCTCGCAATGCCTTGTGCCATGCGGTCGATCAGGTTCCCCTGCCCGCGCGCCATACGCGCCGCGATTTCATATTCCGACTGGAAGAGCCGCAGATTAGCCGGGACAAGCTCGAGGCCGTCGAAGTGAGTCTTGCGCAGGGCGTAATCGAGCGACTCCATGTCGTCGTGCCGCAGGAACGGATAGAGCGTGTCCTCCTCGGTTAGGTCGAGGTCGGGAACATAGCCGAACAGGGTCGTTGCCGACGCCTGGCTGTCGCAATCTATGAGGGCCACCCGGTAACCCTTGATCGCGAGATATTGGGCCAGATGCACCGACAGGGTCGATTTCCCGACCCCGCCCTTGAAGTTCTGCACCGCGATGACGCAGCAGGGGTCGTTGGCAGCCCGCCAGGGCCGGGTGCCGAACAATCCCCGCATGTCGTTGAGCTGAGCCAGGGTATAACCGACGCGCCGATTATTTTCGGTTCGCGGAGGCGGCGGCAAGCGGCCGTCCTTCTCGGCCTCGCGAATGGCCGCCGCGGTCCGGCCGACCAGTTCGGCCGCTTTACCGATCGGGAAGGTGGGCTCGCGCCGTTCGTCCGCCCGGGCGCTACGCGCAGAGTCGCGAAGCCGCTCGAGAACAGAGCTGGTCCGTTGTGCAAGCGTTGAGACGGACAGCAGATCCTGCGTGCCCTCAATATCGAGTGATGCAGCCAA